>NZ_JBSVWF010000041.1:0-57546 GCF_054071635.1 Pseudomonas sp. SDO52101_S400
CACAGGATTTGTGAATGACACAGATCCAATGTGGGAGCGGGCTTGCCCGCGAAGCTTTCAGGAGGCCCACTTCGGTTTACGCTTTTGCACGAACGCCATCGTGCCTTCGATACCTTCGGCACCGGTCACGGCTTCGCTGAACCACCGCGCCGCTTCATCCAGCAATTCACTCGACGGCTGGCCGGCGCTGGCCAGCAAGAGTTTCTTGGTGGCGGCGTTCGCTTCGGGGGCGCAGCACAGGACATGTTGCAGCACTTCATCCAACCGTTCGGCAAGTGCCTGGGGATCCTGCTCGACAAAATGCACCAGCCCCAGGCGCCGTGCCTGATGGCCGTCGAAACGCGCGGCAGTCAGCGCCAGGCGACGGGCTTCGGTAAGGCCGATGCGTTGCACCACAAACGGTGCGATCTGCGCCGGCAGCAGACCGAGGCTGGTTTCCGGCAGACCGAATTGCGTCTGATGATCGGCCAGCGCGATATCGCTCACGCACGCCAGTCCGAAACCGCCCCCGAGCACCGCGCCTTGCAGAACGGTGATCAGCACTTGTGGCGCGTGCTGCGCTTCTTCCAGCAACGATCCGAAAGTGCGGTTCAACTCGCGATAGGCATCGCTGCCCTGAGCGCGGGCGTTGGCCATGTCCTTGATGTCGCCACCGGCACAGAAATGCCCGCCAGCCCCGCTGAGCACCAGTGCGCGAACGCTGCGGTCATCGCGCACGGCGGCGAACACTGAACGCAGTTCGGCGACCATTTGCAGGCTCATGGCGTTGCGGCTTTCAGGGCGATTGAGGGTGATGTGCAGCACGCCGTTATGCGGCTCCAGCAACAGCGTCTGGCAATCGGGCAGGGTGCTCATTTCTTTTTCCCCGGCAGGATGCCCATCAGTTTGCAGATGATCCCCAGCATGATTTCGTCGGCGCCGCCGCCAATCGATACCAGCCGTACGTCGCGATAGGCGCGGGCCACCGGGTTGTCCCACATGAAGCCCATGCCGCCCCAGTATTGCAGGCAACTGTCGCTGACTTCGCGACCGAGGCGCCCGGCCTTGAGCTTGGCCATGGAAGCCAGTCGGGTCACGTCCTGGCCTTTCACGTATTGCTCGGTGGCCTGATAGACCAGCGCCCGCAGGCATTCGATTTCGGTCTGCAGTTCGGCGAGGCGGAAATGGATCACCTGATTGTCGATCAGCGCATTGCCGAAGGTCTTGCGTTCCTTGCAGTACTCGATGGTGCTGTCGACGCAGTATTCCAGGCCCTTGATCATGTTGGCCGCACCGAACAGGCGTTCCTCCTGGAACTGCAGCATCTGCATCATGAACCCGGCACCTTCATGGCCGATGCGATTGCGTTGGGGCACCCGTACGTTGTCAAAAAACACCTGGGCGGTTTCCGAGCTGCGCATGCCGAGCTTGTCCAGATGCGAACTGAGGCTGATGCCCGGGGTGTTCATCGGCACCATGATCAGCGACTTGTTGACGTGCGGCTTGTCGTCCGAGGTATTGGCCAGCAGGCAGATGAAATCGGCGCTCGGCGAGTTGGTGATCCACATCTTGCTGCCGTTGATCACATAGTCGTCGCCGTCCTTGCGCGCGGTGGTCTTGAGCCCGGCGACGTCGGAGCCGGCACCGACTTCCGACACGCCGATGCAGCCAACCTGCTCGCCGGTGATCGCCGGGCGCAGGAATTCGTCGCGCAGCTCATCGGAACCGAAGCGGGCGAGGGCCGGGGTACACATGTCGGTCTGCACGCCGATCGACATCGGAATGCCGCCGCAATGGATGGTGCCGAACTCTTCGGCCGCGACGATCGAATAGCTGTAGTCCAGGCCCATGCCGCCGAATTTTTCCGGCTTGGAAATCCCCAGCAAGCCGAGGTCGCCGGCCTTGCGGAAAATCTCGTGGATCGGAAAACGCCCGGCCTTTTCCCATTCATCGACGTGCGGGTTGATCTCGTGTTCGACGAATTGGCGGACGGTGCGGCGCAGTGCTTCGTGTTCCGGGGTGAAGATCATTTTTATTGTTCTCCTTGAGTCCGTGGCAATCAGAACCGGCTGACGCCGAAGCTGTTGGGGGCCAGCGTGCGGATGTCGGCTTCGTGGCAGATGTCCAGCAGGTAACCGAGCAGGGTACGGGTGTCGCGCGGATCGATCAGTCCGTCGTCCCACAGGTTGGCGCTGCCGTAGAGGGCGGTGGACTGGCTGTCGAGTTTCTGCGCGGTGACCTGCTCCAGCATGTCGAGCATTTTCGGATCGGGCACCAGGCCGTCCTTCAATTGCTTGGCTTCGGTGACGATGCGCAACACCTTGCCGGCCTGGGCGCCGCCCATCACGGCGGTGCGGCTGTTGGGCCAGGCGAAGATGAAACGCGGATCGAGCCCGCGCCCGCACATCGCGTAGTTGCCCGCGCCATAGGAGCCGCCGACCACGATCGTCAGTTTCGGCACCCGCGCATTGGCCACGGCCTGGATCAATTTGGAGCCGTGCTTGATCACGCCGTGCTGTTCCGATTCGGTGCCGACCATGAACCCGGTGGTGTTGTGGAAAAACAGCAGGGGTGTCTGGCTCTGGTCGCACAGCTGAATGAACTGCGCCGCCTTGCTTGCGCCATTGGGTGTGATCGGGCCGTTGTTGCCGATGAAGCCGCAGGCGCGACCCTGAATTTTCAGGTGGCCGCAGATGGTCTGCTGATCGAACTCGCCCTTGAACTCCATGAAGCGCGATTCATCGGCGATCCGCGCAATGATTTCGCGCACGTCGTAGGGCTTTTTCGGGTCATCCGGGATCAGGCCCAGCAGTTCGTCGATGGGGTACAGCGGTTCCTTGTATTGCGGTTCGGGTAGCCATGGAAGCTGCTCGTTCCAGTTCAGCAGGCTGACGATTTCCCGCACCTGACGTACGCCGTCGGCATCGTTCTCGGCCAGGTATTCGGCGGTGCCGGCCACTTGCGCGTGCATCTCGGCACCGCCCAGTTCTTCGTCGGTGGCGACTTCACCGGTCGCTGCTTTAAGCAATGGGGGACCTGCGAGAAACAGCTTGGCCTTGCCGCGCACCACCACCACGTAATCCGACAGCCCCGGCTGATAGGCGCCACCAGCGGTGGCCGAGCCGTGGACCACGGTGATCTGCGGCAAACCCATGGCCGACATCCGCGCCTGATTGGCAAAGCTGCGTGCGCCTTCGACGAAAATTTCCGCCGCGTAATTGAGGTTGGCGCCGCCGCTTTCGGCAAGGGTGATCACCGGCAGTTTGTTTTCCTGGGCGATCTGTTGCAGGCGCAGGGATTTTTTCAGGCCTGACGGAGAAATCGTCCCGCCCTTGATCGCGCTGTTGTTCGCCACGATCAAGGCACGCACGCCGGACACGTAGCCAATGCCCGCGATCAAACCGCCACCGGCCGAACTGCCGTCCTTGTCGTCGTGCAGTTTGTAGCCGGCCAGGCTGGCCAGTTCGAGAAATGGCGCGCCAGGATCGAGCAGCAGGTTCAGGCGCTCGCGAGGTAGCAATTGCCCGCGTTTGTCGAACTTCGGTTTGGCTTCGGCGGCCTTGTTCAGCAGGTTCTGTTCGAGCTGCTGGACTTGCTCGATGGCAGCGAGCATCGCTGCGCGGTTGCGGGCGAAGGCTTCGCTGTGCGGGTCAAGCTGAGACTGGATCTGCGGCATGGCTTACTCCTTGTCCTTCAAGACATCCGGCATATAGGCCCGGTGAAAACCGTTGAAGGATTCGCTGTGGGTCGCCTTGTGCAACGGCCATGCGCGACTGCCCAGGCTGGCCGCGCCATCGATGCGCAACGTGCTGCCGCTGATGAACGCGGCAGCCGGGCTGAGCAGAAACACGATCGCGGCGCTGACCTCAGATTCGGTGCCGATGCGTTTGAGCGGCACGTGTTCGCGCAAGGTCGGGATAACAGCCTTGAACGCACCTTCATAGGTGTCCATGCCGCTGGAGGCGATCCAGCCCGGCGCCACCGCATTCACCCGGACGCCGGCATAACCCCATTCGAACGCCGCCGTTTTGGTGAAGTTGTCCATGCCCGAACGCGCGGCGCCTGAGTGGCCCATGCCGGGCATGCCGCCCCACATGTCGGCGAGCATGTTGACGATGCTGCCGCCGTGTTTGCTCATCGATTGATTGAACACTTCCCGGGCCATCAAAAAACCGCCGACCAGATTGGTGCGCAGCACGGTTTCGAAGCCTTTCTGATTGATCGAGGCCAAGGGCGACGGGTACTGGCCGCCGGCGTTGTTGACCAGCCCATGGATCGGCCCGTGTTCACGGATCAATTCGCTGACCAGCGCCTTCACCGCTTCTTCGTCACGGATGTCGCAAGCCTTCCAGTGCGCCCGGCCACCGTCCTCGGCGATTTCTGCGGCGACGGCTTGCAGCTTTTCCGGCTTGCGCCCGACCAGCACCACGCTGGCCCCGAGCGCTGCCAGTTCATGGGCGGTGCAACGCCCGATGCCGCTGCCGCCACCGGTGACGATGACGGTCTGACCGCTGAACAGATCAGCCCTGAAAATCGATTCGAACGCCATGGTGCCAATCCTCTAGTCGAACTGCTCGGCGATGCTCTGCGGCACCGGGATCTGGATTTCCAGCAATTGCTGGGCGAAGGCCTTGCCTTGCGGGTCGATGCGCAGGCTCGCCACGCCGCCGCCACCGAGGGCGTTTTCCAGCAGGAAATTCAGGCTGTGGGTACCCGGCAGATACCAGCGTTCGACCCGGCCGTGAATCGGGTCGAGGACATGGCTCATCCAGTCCACGACCACCGCCGGGGTCAGCGCCTCGGCGATCCATGGCAGGTATTCCGGCCGGCGTGGCATGACGCCAATGTTGCTGTGATTGCCCTTGTCGCCGGAGCGCGCCACGGCCAGTTTCACCAGCGCTACGCTGGCGTCGGCGCGGCCATGGGGTTTAGGCGTTTCGTAGGGCAGGGGCAGATCCTGGCTGTCGAGGATGGCCGAGGCGGGCAGGGCAAACGGGTGGCGCTCGCCGGCGATGTCGATCTGCAAGCTGCAGGCGCTTTTGTCGATCAGGAACGAGAACAGCCGGATCAGCGGATACACCGTCGGCCGCCCGCCGACGATGCCGGTCAGCCCTGGCGCCATGCCGGTGGCAGCCTGGGCGATTTCCCGGGAGAACAGGATCAAGGCCTGTTTGTTCGGGTGGCGCACGGCGAGTTTGATCACTACTTCGCGGCTGTCCCGGCGCTGGCCGTGAGGGCCGTAGGTGGCTTCGCTGCCGAGCAGTTCGATGTGGGTTTCGGTGTAAGGGCCCCAGCCGCGTTGCTCGAGCATTTCAGAAGTCTTGTTGATGATCGCCTGGCTGACGCGTCGGGCTTTTTCCACCGCATCGATGCCGGCGATCAGGCAACTGGCGGTGCAGCGGAAACCGTCCGGGTACGTCGCGCTGACCTTGTATTTGTCGCTGGGCGGCAGGCCTTTGGCGCCATGGACGCGGACTGAATTTTTGCCTTGTTGCTGGAGTTTGACCTGGCTGAAATCGCAGACCACATCGGGCAACAGATAGGCCTGCGGATCGCCGATTTCGTAGAGCATCTGCTCGCCGACGGTCAGCGGTGTGACCAGTCCCCCTGAGCCTTCGGGTTTGCTGACAATGAACTGGCCGTCGGCGCTGACTTCGACGATCGGAAAGCCGATGTGCTCGTAATCCGGCACGTCGCGCCAATCGGTGAAGTTGCCGCCAGTGCACTGCGCGCCACATTCGATGATGTGACCGGCCAAGGCTGCTTGAGCGAGTTTGTCGTAGTCATGCCAGGACCAGCCGAATTCATGCACCAGCGCGGCGCTGACCACCGCGCTGTCCACCACACGGCCGGTGATTACGATGTCGGCGCCCAGGCGCAGGGCTTCGACGATGCCCGGGGCGCCGAGGTAGGCGTTGGTCGACACACACATCGGCGGCAGCGGGGCGCCGCTGAACATTTCCGTGATGCCTTGAGAGGTGAGGTGCTTGAATTGCGGTTGCAGGTCATCGCCCAGCAGCACGGCGATTTTCAGCGCCACGCCGGCCTTGTCGCAGGCCGCTTGCAGTGCGGCGGCGCAGGCCCGGGGATTGACCCCGCCGGCATTGCTGATAACGCGGATCTTCTGTTCGGCCAGTTGCGGCAGCAGGGGCGCCAGCACTTCGATGAAATCGCCGGCAAATCCGGCCTGCGGGTCCTTCATACGGGCGCCGGCCATGATCGACATGGTGATCTCGGCCAGGTAGTCGAACACCAGATAATCCAGGTTTGCGCCGGCCACAAGTTGCGCGGCGGCGGTCGAGGTATCTCCCCAGAATGCGCTGGCGCATCCGATGCGGACGGTGGTGGGCATATTTATCTCCGACTCAGCAACCTGTGACAGAAGTGCATCGAGGCTACCAAGCAAGCGCTTGGTTTGTAAACAGGCTAGATTATCTTCTGCCCAAGCGCTTGCTTGGTCGCGGCCGGCGGCTTAAATTGCCCGCGCAACCCTGCGGTTTCAGGGCGGCAGAAGACTGAACGACTGTAGGAGAGAACGGGTGGACGAGCAAAAAGCCCTGAAGGTCATGCGCGAACTGGTCGACGAAGGCCGGTTGACCGACCCGGACAGCGCTCGCGGCAAACTGCTGCAAGTGGCGGCCCACCTGTTTCGCAACAAAGGCTACGAACGCACCACCGTGCGCGACCTGGCCGGCGCCGTGGGGATTCAGTCGGGGAGCATTTTTCATCACTTCAAGAGCAAGGACGAAATCCTGCGCGCGGTGATGGAGGAAACCATCCGCTACAACACGGCGCTGATGCGTGCGGCCCTGGCCGAGGCGGCCAATGTGCGCGAGCGTGTGCTGGCGTTGATCCGCTGTGAATTGCAGTCGATCATGGGCGGCAGCGGCGAAGCGATGGCGGTGCTGGTGTATGAATGGCGCTCGCTGTCCGAAGAGGGGCAGGCGAAAGTGCTGGCGCTGCGTGATATCTACGAAGACATCTGGCTGCAAGTGCTGGGCGAAGCCAAAGAGGCGGGGTTCATCCGTGGCGATGTGTTCATTACCCGACGTTTTCTCACGGGCGCATTATCCTGGACCACCACCTGGTTCCGTGCCGGCGGCAGTCTGAGCCTCGATCAACTGGCCGAAGAAGCGCTGATTCTGGTGCTTGAAGAGCGCTGATCACTTTCTATCGGCCCGGGAAACTGGCTAACTGGGCGAAACCGCCTAGCTTGAATGCATGGAACAGTACTTTTTCGGGGAGTGGGGTGTTTTGAAGTCTTCGTCAAATCGGACGGCCGCCGGGCTGATGTTCGCAGCGCTGGCTGCATCCTGGGTTATACCCGCGCAGGCGGTGCAAGTGGTTCGAGTGGGTGCGGCGCATTTCCCGCCCTACACCATTCGCCCGGAAAACGGAGCCGACACGGGGCTGCTGCCGGAGCTGGTCGCTGCATTGAACAGCGCTCAGAGCGACTACCGCTTCGAGCTTGTCCCCACCTCGATTCCACGACGGTTCGGCGATTTCAAGGAAGGCCGCACGGACATGGCGATCTTCGAGAACCCGGACTGGGGCTGGAAAGACATTCCCCACACCACGGTCGACATGGGGCTGGAGGACGCGGAGATTTTCGTCGCGCAAAAAGAACCCGGCCGCCAGCAGAATTACTTCGCCGATCTCAAGGGCAAACGGCTGGCTCTCTACAGCGGCTATCACTACGAGTTCGCCAACTTCAATGCCGACCCCAAATACCTTGCGGACACCTACAACGCCACGCTGACCTATTCCCACGACAGCAACCTGTTGATGGTGCTGCGCGGGCGGGCCGACATTGCGCTGGTCACGCGCTCCTATCTGTTCGATTACCTGCTGCGCAACGAAAAGGTGCGCGATGAATTGCTGGTCTCCCAGCGCATCGATCAGATCTACCACCATTACGCGATTCTCAGCCCGAAGGCGCCGATCACCGGCGAAGCGTTCGGCAAGCTGCTGAAGGGGCTGCGCGACAATGGGCAGATGCTGAAGATTTTCGATCCGTACAAGATTGCCGTGGTGCCGGTGCCTCACCCATGACGGACGGTTTTTCACGGACGGCCTAAATTTCCCGCCCCGGCTCACGTCCCATCGTTGAACTGTCGACGATTATCGTGAGCCCGACCCATGTCCAATCTGAATGACCTGACTGCCCTGGCCTTGCCTTCGGGCAGTCAACTGATAGCCGATGCCACTGAAAGCCGTCTGAGCCTCAGCCTGGACGGGCAACCGCTGATTCGCCTGCGCCTCGATCGTGAGGGCCAGGGGCCGATCCAGATCGATGAACGCTATGCATTGCCGCCAGGTCAGGCGCTGTGGGCGGCCTGTTATTGGCTGTTTGCCCGGGATCCGGCGCGTCAGCAATTGATCTGGCAACTGGATCAGTCGCCGACCGAAGCCTTGCTCAGCGGCTTGCTGGTGAGCACCGAAGTGGCGGGCGAATATCGCTGCGAACGCACGTTGTTCTGGCAACTGCCGCAACCTTGGCTGGGCACCTCGCTGACCGGCAGTTATCCGCAGCAAATGGTCATCAGCAATGGCAAGCGCCATCCGCTGCGCCCGGTGAAACCGCGCGGTGAGGTTTATCGGCGCTTTGATGCACGCCTAGGCGCTTGGATTTCTTTGCGAACGGTGGAGATCGAGCAGGATCTCGCACGTTTCAACCGTTGGCAGAACAGTCCGCGAGTCGCCAGTTTCTGGCAGGAGGAGGGCAGCCTCGAACAGCATCGCGAGTACCTGAGCAAGCTCGACGCTGACCCGCACACCTTGACGTTGATTGGCTGTTTCGACGACCAGCCGTTTGCTTATTTCGAAGCCTACTGGGCCAAGGAAGATCGCATCGCGCCGTTCTACGATGCCGATAACTACGATCGCGGGATTCATATGCTGGTCGGGGAAGAGGATCATCGCGGCCCGCACAAGGTGGCGAGCTGGCTGTCGGCGCTGGTGCACTACCTGTTTCTGGATGATCCGCGCACTCAGCGCGTCGTTGCGGAGCCGCGTGCCGACAACGCGAAGATGATCGGCCACATGCACAACCAGTGCTTCCACTGCGAAAAGGAATTCGACTTCCCGCACAAGCGCGCGGCGTTGATGATTCTGGGGCGCGAGCGGTTTTTTGATCGCTGCAAACTGGTGTGATGCCTCGTTGAAACAAAAAAAGATCGCAGCCCTTCAACGAAGGCGGCGAGCTTTTTTTGGGCGGCGTGCTGTCAGCGACGGTTTGCGGTCATGACATCTGCCCGGCTGCCCGACACTTTGCGGCAATGCACCAGCGCATCACGAATCATGAAGTTGACCAGGGTCGGCGAAACGCCGAGTTCCTTGGCGATGTCCTTTTGCGGCACGCCATGCAGACGGTACATCTCGAAGGCATAGCGTGTGCGGACCGGCAGCTCGGTCAGTGCATCGGCGATGTGTTCCAGGGTCGAGAAGTTGATGTGTGAGGTTTCCGGCGAGGCGCCCTGAATGACCACGTTCAACCCTTCCTCCTCGGGGCCGGCGTACTTCTGCTCCAGCGCCTGTTTGCGGTAGTGATCGATGGCCAGATTGCGCACGATCTGGAACAGATAACTCAGCTGGGCCTTGATCGACGACGTGATCGGCGGCGCCGATTGCAGTCGGAAGAACGCATCCTGCACCACATCTTCGGCGCGTGAACGGCAGCCGGTAATGCGGGCTGCAATCTTGACCAGAATCAGTCGATTGTCGACGAATGCCTGAAGTAGCGGTGAATCGCACCTGCTTGTGGATACTTGTTCCGTCATGGAAATCACCTTGCTGCCAATAGGTTAGTGGGACGCCTGGGGGACGGGGCCGTCCTACACATCGAGCGACAAATTATGTTGAATGATAATGATTGTCAATTGAGAAAGAGAACTAATGATCCATAACGGTGCGATCTGAGAACTGCGACACGCCGCCGCACTCATCCAAGCGCCCAGCCCCATTGGCGATCCAGCCTGCCGACTAATTATTTCAAGACGTCATCCGTTCTCATTGGTGAATGGTTCCGGGTACGCAGCCCCGGACCTACCGCATTCCAATGCCTTGCACGGTCGGCGAAGACCGTGTCCCGCATGCCTTGCACAGGCATGCCGCAGCCAACCCGATTCCACCAGCAAGCCGAATTCAGGCAGGAAACCTCATGACCGACGCGTTCGAACTCCCCAGCACCCTGGTCCAAGCCCTCCAGCGCCGCGCGGCCCTGACGCCGGATCGGCTGGCCTTGCGCTTTCTCGCTGAAACCGAGGAGCAGGCTGTGGTGCTCAGTTACCGCGAACTCGATCAGCGTGCACGCACCATCGCCGCGGTGTTGCAGACCGAGGCCGGATTCGGTGATCGCGCGGTGCTGCTGTTTCCGAGCGGCCCGGATTACGTCGCGGCGTTTTTCGGTTGCCTGTACGCAGGCGTGATCGCGGTGCCGGCTTATCCGCCGGAATCGACCAAGCGTCACCATCAGGAACGCCTGCTGTCGATCATTGCCGACGCCGAGCCACGGCTGCTGCTGACCAGCGCCGACCTGCGCGACGCCCTGCAGCAAATCGAAGGCGCGCCGCCGCTGTTGTGCGTCGATACCCTCGACAGTGCGCTGGCCGACCGTTGGCTCGAACCGACCCTGCCGCAAGACCACATCGCCTTCCTGCAATACACCTCTGGCTCCACCGCGCTGCCCAAAGGCGTGCAGGTCAGCCACGGTAATCTGGTGGCCAACGAACTGTTGATCCGCCACGGCTTCGGCATCGACGTGAACCCCGACGACGTGATCGTCAGCTGGCTGCCGCTGTACCACGACATGGGCCTGATCGGTGGTCTGCTGCAACCGATCTTCAGCGGCGTGCCGTGCATCCTGATGTCACCGGCGTACTTCCTTGGCCGGCCGTTGCGCTGGCTCGAAGCGATCAGCCAATACGGCGGCACCATCAGCGGCGGGCCGGACTTTGCCTATCGACTGTGCAGCGAGCGGGTCAGCGAATCGGCGCTCGAGCGTCTCGATCTGAGCCGCTGGCGTGTGGCCTATTCCGGCTCCGAGCCGATCCGTCTCGATACCCTCGAGCGCTTCGCCGAGAAGTTCACCGCGTGCGGTTTCAGCGAAAGCAGTTTCATGGCGTCCTACGGTCTGGCGGAAGCGACCCTGTTCGTAGCAGGCACGCCGCGCGGTAAAGGGATTCCTGCATTGCGTGTGGACGATCAAGCCCTGGCGCAAAATCGCGCCGAACCGGGCGAGGGCAGCCCGATCATGAGTTGCGGTATCAGCCAGCCCGATCATGCGGTGTTGATCGTTGAGCCGAGCACGCTTGAAGAACTGGCCGACAACGCCGTCGGTGAAGTCTGGGCGACTGGTCCGAGCATCGCCCACGGCTATTGGCGCAACCCCGAGGCCAGTGCCAAGACCTTCGTTCAGCACGCCGGCCAGACCTGGTTGCGCACCGGAGACCTGGGCTTCGTTCGCGACGGCGAGTTGTTCATTACTGGTCGCCTGAAAGACATGCTGATCGTGCGCGGCCACAACCTCTATCCGCAGGACATCGAAAAGACGGTCGAGAACGAAGTGGAGGTGGTGCGCAAGGGCCGTGTCGCGGCGTTCGCGGTCAATCAGAATGGCGAGGAGGGCATCGGTATCGCAGCGGAAATCAGCCGCAGCGTGCAGAAAATCCTCCCACCCGAAGCACTGATCAAAGCCATCCGTCAGGCCGTGGCCGAGGCGTATCAGGAAGCGCCGAGCGTGGTGGTGTTGCTCAATCCGGGTGCGCTGCCGAAGACCTCCAGCGGCAAGTTGCAGCGTTCGGCCTGCCGCAATCGTCTGGCCGACGGCAGCCTCGACAGCTACGCGGTGTTCCCGTCGGCCACTGCTCAAACCGCTCAGGATTCGACCGCGTCCGCGTCTGAGCTGGAAGGTCTGATCGGCCAAATCTGGGCCGAGCAACTCAACGTCAAACAGGTCAACGCCGACGACCATTTCTTCCTGCTCGGCGGCAACTCGATCGCCGCCGCCCAAGTGATTGCCAAGGTTCGCGAAGAGCTAAGCCTGGAGCTGAACCTGCGCCTGCTGTTCGAAGCGCCGACCCTGTCCGCATTCGCCGCCGCCGTGGCGCAACAGCAACAGGACGGCGGCAGCGCCCAAGGCGAAATCACCGCGTTGCCGCGTCATGAAGCATTGCCGCAATCCCTGGCGCAAAACCGTTTGTGGATCACCTGGCAACTCGACCCCCAGAGCAGCGCCTACAACATTCCCGGCGCCCTGCGCCTGCGTGGCGAACTGGACGAAGACGCATTGCGCGCCAGTTTCCAGCAACTGATCGAGCGCCACGAATCCCTGCGTACTCGATTCTTCGAACGCGACGGCGTGGCGTTGCAACAGGTCGAAACGGCGGGCGAGTTCAACCTGCAACTGGTCGACATCAGCGATCTGCCGGCCGCCGAGCGTGAGGCTCGTGCGCAACAGATTCGCGAGGACGAAGCCCGTACCCAGTTCGATCTGGAGAAAGGCCCGCTGCTGTGGGTGACGCTGGTTCGCCTCGACGATGAAGATCACCAATTGCTGGTGACGATGCACCACATCATCGCCGACGGCTGGTCGCTGAACGTGCTGATCGACGAGTTCTCGCGCCTGTACGCCGCCGCTTCCCAAGGCCAGCGCGCCGAACTTGCGCCGCTGCCCACCCAATACGCCGACTACGGCAGTTGGCAGCGCCAATGGCTGGCGCAGGGCGAGGGCGAGCGGCAACTGGCGTACTGGAAAGCGCAGTTGGGTGATGAGCATCCGACCCTGGAACTGGCGACCGACCATCCACGTTCCGCCAAACAAATTCACAGCGCCGCACGCCACAGCGTTCGTCTGGGAATCAGCCTCAGCGACGCCATCCGCCAGACTGCCCAAGCCTATCAATCCACGCCATTCATGCTGCTGCTCTCGGCCTTCCAAAGCCTGTTGCATCGTTACAGCGGTCAACGCGACATTCGCATCGGTGTGCCGAACGCCAACCGTCCGCGCCTGGAAACCCAGGGCCTGATCGGCTTCTTCATCAACACCCAGGTGCTGCGTGCCGACGTCGATTCGCGCCTGCCGTTCACCGAACTGCTGGCGCAAACCCGTCAGGCTGCACTCGGTGCTCAGGCGAACCAGGACCTGCCATTCGAACAACTGCTCGAAGCCTTCCCGCAGGCCCGCGAACAGGGCCTGTTCCAGGTCATGTTCAACCACCAGCAACGCGACCTGAGTGCGCTCAAACGTCTGCCGGGCCTGCTCGCCGAAGAGCTGCCGTGGCACAGCCGCGAGGCCAAGTTCGATCTGCAACTGCACAGCGAAGAAGACCGTAATGGTCGTCTGACGCTGTCCTTCGACTATGCCGATGAACTGTTCGACGCGACAACCATCGAGCGACTGGCCGAGCATTTCAGCAACCTGCTGCGCGCTGTTTGCGAACGTCCGGAACAAGCCATCGGCGATCTGCAACTGCTGACCGCCGACGAAAATACTCAGCAAAACGCATGGAGCGTTGCCCCGTGCTCGCCAGCGCAACAATGGCTGCCGGAACTGCTGAATGAGCAGGCCCGGCAAACCCCGGATCGCACCGCACTGGTGTGGGACGGCGGCAGCCTCGACTTTGCCGAACTGCACGCCCAGGCCAACCGTCTCGCCCATTACCTGCGCGACAAGGGCGTCGGCCCGGACGTCTGCGTGGCCATCGCTGCCGAGCGTTCGCCGCAACTGTTGATCGGCCTGCTGGCAATCATCAAGGCCGGTGGCGCCTATGTGCCGCTGGACCCGGACTACCCGGCCGAGCGCCTGGCCTACATGCTCGGCGACAGCGGCGTCGAACTGCTGCTGACCCAGACTGCATTGCTCGACCGCTTGCCGGCCAGCGAAGGCGTCAGCGTGATCGCCATGGACACCCTGCACCTGGAGAACTGGCCGAGCCAGGCACCGGGCCTGCACCTGCACGGCGACAACCTCGCCTACGTGATTTACACCTCCGGCTCCACTGGCCAGCCCAAAGGCGTGGGCAACACCCACGCGGCATTGGCCGAACGTCTGCAATGGATGCAGGACACCTATCGCCTGAACGACACCGACGTGCTGATGCAAAAGGCGCCGATCAGTTTCGACGTGTCGGTTTGGGAATGCTTCTGGCCGCTGATCACTGGCGCGCGTCTGTTGATCGCCGGCCCCGGTGAACACCGCGATCCGCATCGCATCGCGCAGCTGGTTCAACAGTACGGCGTGACCACGTTGCACTTCGTGCCGCCGCTGCTTTCGCTGTTCATCGACGAACCGTTGAGCGCCGAATGCACCAGCCTGCGCCGCGTGTTCTCCGGCGGTGAAGCGCTGCCGGCGGAACTGCGCAACCGCGTGCTGGCGCAACTGCCGGCGGTGCAACTGCACAACCGTTACGGCCCGACTGAAACCGCGATCAACGTCACCCACTGGCATTGCACCGTGGCCGATGGCGAGCGTTCGCCGATTGGCCGTCCGCTGGGCAACGTGGTCTGTCGCGTGCTCGACAGCGATCTGAATCCAGTGCCGGCCGGTGTGCCGGGTGAACTGTGCATCAGCGGTATCGGCCTGGCCCGGGGTTATCTCGGCCGCCCGGCGTTGACCGCCGAACGTTTCGTGGTTGATCCGCTGGGCGAGCAGGGTGCGCGTCTGTACCGCACCGGTGACCGCGCGCGCTGGGCCCACGATGGCGTGATCGAATACCTCGGCCGCCTCGATCAGCAGGTCAAACTGCGCGGCTTCCGCGTCGAGCCGGAAGAGATCGAAGCGCGTCTGCTGGCTCAGGACGGCGTCGCTCAAGCCGCCGTGCTGGTGCGTGAAACCGTCGCCGGCCCGCAACTGATCGGCTACTTCACCGCCACTGATGCCAGTCAAGATCAGGACGCGCAAATCGCTCGCCTGAAAACCGCACTGGCTGCCGAGCTGCCGGAATACATGGTCCCGGCGCAACTGATGCGCCTCGACGCAATGCCCCTGAGCCCGAGCGGCAAACTCGACCGCCGCGCCTTGCCCGAGCCGCAATGGCAGGTGCGCGAACACATCGAACCAGTCAGCGAACTGGAGCAACAGATCGCCGGGATCTGGCGTGAAGTGCTGGGCCTGAAGCAGGTCGGCCTGCGCGATGACTTCTTCGCCCTCGGCGGTCACTCGCTGCTGGCCACCCAAATCATCTCCCGCACCCGTCAGGCCTGCGACGTCGAATTGCCGTTGCGTGCACTGTTCGAACACAGCGAGTTGGGTGCTTTTGCCGAGCAGATCCGCCAGATTCAGGCCAGCGGCCGCACCAACCAACAGCCGCCGATCGACAAGGTTGATCGCAGCCAACCGGTGCCGCTGTCCTATTCCCAGCAGCGCATGTGGTTCCTCTGGCAGATGGAACCCGACAGCCCGGCATACAACGTCGGCGGCATGGCGCGCCTGCGTGGCGTGCTGGATGTCGGGCGTTTCGAAGCCGCGTTGCAAGCGCTGATCCTGCGTCATGAAACCCTGCGCACCACGTTCCCGAGCGTCGACGGCGTGGCCCGTCAGCAGGTGCATGCCGAGACGGGCGTGGTCATGGACTGGAAGGATTTCTCGCAATTTGCCGCCGATGTGCGCGAGCAGAAAGTCCAGCAACTGGCTGACGACGAAGCACACCTGCCGTTCGATCTGGAGACCGGCCCGCTGTTGCGCGCCTGCCTGGTCAAGACCGCCGAGCACGAGCACTACTTCGTCCTGACCCTGCACCACATCGTCACCGAAGGCTGGGCGATGGACATCTTCGCCCGGGAACTCAGCGCTCTGTACGAAGCGTTCGTCGATGACCGCGATTCGCCGCTGGAACCGCTGCCGGTGCAGTACCTCGACTACAGCGTGTGGCAGCGCAACTGGCTGGAATCCGGCGAGCGTCAGCGTCAGCTCGATTACTGGACCGCACAACTGGGCCGCGAACATCCACTGCTGGAATTGCCGGGCGACCGTCCGCGTCCGCCAGTGCAAAGCCACCAGGGCGAGTTGTTCCGTTTCGACCTCAGCGATGACCTTGCTGCTCGCGTCCGGGCGTTCAATGCGCAGAACGGTCTGACCCTGTTCATGACCATGACCGCCGCACTTGCAACGTTGCTCTATCGCTACAGCGGCCAGACCGATCTGCGCATCGGCGCACCAGTGGCCAACCGTATCCGTCCGGAAAGCGAAGGGCTGATCGGTGCGTTTCTCAATACTCAAGTGTTGCGTTGCCAGCTCGACGGCCAGATGTCGGTCGGCGAATTGTTTGAGCAGGTGCGTCACACCGTGATCGAAGGCCAGTCCCATCAGGACCTGCCGTTCGATCATCTGGTTGAAGCCCTGCAACCACCGCGAAGCGCCGCGTATAACCCGCTGTTCCAGGTGATGTGCAACGTGCAGCGCTGGGAATTCCAGCAGAGCCGCATGCTCGCCGGGATGACCGTCGAGTACCTGGCCAACGATGCACGGGCGACCAAGTTCGACCTCAACCTGGAAGTCACCGACCTCGACCATCGCCTCGGTTGCTGCCTGACGTACAGCACCGACTTGTTCGATGAACCGACCATCGCGCGCATGGCTCGGCATTGGCGCAACCTGCTGGAAGCGTTGATCGCCAATCCGCAACAACGCCTCAGCGAATTGCCGCTGCTCGACGCCCCTGAGCAACAGCAATTACTCGACAGCCTTGGCGTCGAGCCGGGCGAGCGTCGTCTCGACCAGTGCATTCATCACCTGTTCGCCGAACAGGCGCTGGCGCGCAAAGATGCGCCGGCCCTGACCTTCGCCGGGCAGACCCTGAGCTACGCTGAACTCGACGCCCGCGCCAATCGTCTGGCCTGGGCACTGCGTGAACGCGGCGTCGGCCCGCAAGTGCGGGTCGGTCTGGCGCTGGAGCGTTCGCTGGAAATGGTCGTCGGCCTGCTGGCGATCCTCAAGGCCGGCGGTGCCTATGTGCCGCTGGACCCGGAATACCCGCTCGACCGCCTGCATTACATGATCGAAGACAGCGGCGTCGGCCTGCTGCTCAGTGACCGGGCGATGTTCAAGGCCCTTGGTGAATTGCCGCCGAACGTGGCGCGCTGGTGCCTGGACGACGACAGCGCCGCGCTGGCCGATTACCCGGCTACCGAACTGCCATTTATCAGCCTGCCGCAACATCAGGCGTACTTGATTTACACCTCGGGTTCCACCGGCAAGCCGAAAGGCGTGGTGGTGTCCCACGGTGAAATCGCCATGCACTGCCAGGCGGTGATCGAGCGTTTCGGCATGCGTCCGGACGATTGTGAACTGCACTTCTATTCGATCAACTTCGACGCTGCCACCGAGCGTTTGCTGGTGCCGCTGCTCAGCGGTGCTCAGGTGGTGCTGCGTGCGCAAGGGCAGTGGGACGTGGAAGAAATCTGCGGGCTGATCCGCGAACATCGGATCAATATTCTCGGTTTCACCCCGAGCTACGGCAGCCAGTTGGCGCAGTTCCTCGCGACGCAAAACGACATCCTGCCGGTACGCATGATCATCACCGGCGGCGAAGCGTTGACCGGCGAACATCTGCAACGGATCCGTGCAGCGTTCAAGCCGAGCCTGTTCTTCAACGCCTACGGCCCGACCGAAACCGTGGTCATGCCGCTGGCCAGTCTGGCGCCGGAAGTATTGGAGGAGGGCGCCGGCAGTGTGCCGATCGGCAGCGTGATCGGTGATCGTGTGGCGTACATTCTCGACGCCGATCTGGCACTGGTGCCGCAAGGCGCGACCGGTGAATTGTTCGTCGGCGGCGCCGGTCTGGCGGTGGGGTATCACGAGCGTGCGGGCATCACCGCCGAACGTTTCGTCGCTGACCCGTTTGCCGCCGATGGCGGGCGCATGTACCGCACCGGTGACCTGGTGCGCCAGCGCGCCGACGGTCTGGTGGAATACCTGGGTCGGATCGACCATCAGGTGAAGATCCGTGGTTTCCGCATCGAACTGGGCGAGATCGAAAGCCGCCTGCTTGATCACGATTCGATTCGCGAAGCGGTGGTGCTGGCACTGGATGCGCCGAGCGGCAAGCAACTGGTCGGCTATCTCGTAACCGAGGTCGCTTCGCGAAGCGAAGCCGAGCAGGCCGAGCTGCGCGACGCGCTGAAAGCGCACCTGAAGACGCAACTGCCGGACTACATGGTGCCGACGCATTTGATTCTCCTGGAGAGCATGCCGCTGACCGCCAACGGCAAGCTCGACCGCCGCGCCTTGCCGGCGCCGGATCCGGAGCTCAATCGTCAGGATTACGTAGCGCCGAGCAACGAGCTGGAGCAGATCCTGGCGCAGATCTGGTGCGAGGTGCTCAACATCGAGCAGGTTGGTCTGAACGACAACTTCTTCGAACTGGGCGGCGACTCGATCCTGTCGATTCAAGTGGTCAGCCGGGCGCGTCAGCAGGGCATCCACTTCAGCCCGCGCGATCTGTTCCAGCATCAGACCGTGCAGACGCTGGCCGCTGTCGCCAGTCGTACTGAAACCGTCACCGCCGAGCAAGGTCTGGTGTCCGGTGAATCGCGTCTGACGCCGATCCAGCACTGGTTCTTCGACACCGACATTCCCGAGCGTCAGCACTGGAACCAGGCGTTGTTGCTGGAGCCGACGGCGACGCTTGAACCGCATCGTCTGGAACAGGCGTTGCTGGCGGTGATCGAGCAACATGACGCTTTGCGTTTGCGCTTCACCGAGGCCAACGGCGTATGGCAAGCGACCCATCAATCGGTGTCCGATGCCGCCGTGCTGTGGCAGGTTCGCGTGCCGTCGATGGACCAGTGCGCCGCACTGTTCGCCGACGCCCAGCGCAGCCTCGAGCTGGAGCAGGGCCCGCTGGTGCGTGCCTTGTTGATTGACGGACCGGACGGCCAGCAACGGCTGTTCATCGCTATCCATCACCTGGTGGTCGACGGTGTGTCGTGGCGGGTGCTGCTCGACGATCTGCAAACCGTGTATCGCCAGCTCGACGCCGATCAGTCGGTGAAACTGCCGGCGAAAACCAGCGCCTTCAAGGACTGGGCGGCACGCTTGCAGGCCTACGCCGGCAGCGAATCCCTGCGTGAAGAGTTGAGTTGGTGGCAGGCGCAACTGGCCGGCCCGAACGCCGATTTGCCGTGCGAACGTCCTGAGGGCGGTCGCGAGAATCGCCACGCTCAAACCGTCAGCGTGCGTCTGGATGCCGAGCGTACGAAGCAGTTGCTGCAACAGGCACCGAGCGCCTATAGCACGCAGGTCAACGACCTGTTACTGACCGCGCTGGCCCGCGTGCTCTGCCGTTGGAGTGGTCAAGCGTCAGCGCTGATTCAACTGGAAGGCCACGGCCGCGAAACCCTGTTCGACGAGATCGACCTGACCCGCACCGTCGGCTGGTTCACCAGCGCTTATCCGCTGCGTCTGACTCCGCACAACATCGAAGAGGCCGCCGGGCAGGGCGCGTCGATCAAGGCGATCAAGGAGCAACTGCGCGCCGTGCCGCACAAAGGTCTGGGTTATGGCGTGCTGCGTTATCTCGCCGATGATGCCAGCCGTCAGAGCATGGCAGCGTTGCCGAATGCGCCGATCACCTTCAACTACCTTGGCCAGTTCGATCAGAGCTTCGGCAGCGATGCGCTGTTCCGTCCGCTGGATGAATCGGTCGGCGCAGCCCACGATCCGCACGCACCGTTGCCGAACGAGTTGAGCGTCGACAGTCAGGTGTACGGCGGTGAGCTGCTGCTGCGCTGGACTTTCAGCGCCGTACGTTACGACGCGCAGACCATCAATGAATTGGCCGATGCCTATGTCGGCGAGTTGCAGAGCCTGATCGAACACTGCCTGCAAGACGACGCTGGCGGCCTGACACCGTCGGACTTCCCGCTGGCGAAACTGACCCAGGCGCAACTTGACGCACTGCCGGTGCCGGCGGCGCACATCGAAGACGTGTACCCGCTGACCCCGATGCAGGAAGGCATGCTGCTGCACACCTTGCTCGAACCGGGCACCGGTCTGTACTACATGCAGGATCGCTACCGCATCAGCAGCGAACTCGACCCCGAGCGTTTCGCCCAGGCGTGGCAGGCTGTGGTCGCCCGTCATGAAGCGCTGCGTGCGTCGTTCTGCTGGAACGTCGGCGAAGACATGCTGCAAGTGATTCATACGCCGGGTCGCACGCCGATCGAGTATCTGGACTGGAGCGCCATTGCTGACGCTGAGCAAGAGCCGAAACTGCAAGCGCTGCTCAAGGCTGAGCGCGAGGCCGGGTTCGATCTGCTCAATCAGGCGCCGTTCCACTTGCGCCTGATCAAGGTCGGCGCGGCGCGTTACTGGTTCATGATGAGCAACCACCACATCCTGATCGATGCCTGGTGCCGCTCGCTGCTGATGAACGATTTCTTCGAGATCTACACCGCCCTCGGCGAAGGGCGCGAAGCTCAATTGGCGGTGCCGCCGCGTTACCGCGATTACATCGGCTGGCTGCAACGCCAGAGCCTGGCCGAGGCGCGTCAGTGGTGGCAGCAGAACCTGCAAGGGTTCGAGCGCACCACGCCGATCCCGAGCGACCGTCCGTTCCTGCGTGAACACGCCGGCGAAAGTGGCGGCATGATCGTTGGCGACCGCTACACCCGACTGAATGTCGAGGATGGTGCCCGTCTGCGCGAACTGGCACAGGCCCATCAACTGACCATCAACACCTTCGCCCAGGCGGCGTGGGCACTGGTGCTGCGACGCTTGAGCGGTGATCACGACGTGCTGTTCGGCGTGACCGTGGCCGGGCGTCCGGTGGAAATGCCGGAGATGCAACGCACCGTCGGCCTGTTCATCAACAGTATCGCGCTGCGGGTGCAGATCCCGGCGGACGACCAGCGAGCCAGCGTGCGTCAGTGGCTGAGCGGTCTGCTCGACAGCAACATGCAACTGCGCGAGTACGAATACCTGCCGCTGGTGAACATCCAGGAACAGAGCGAACTGCCGAAAGGCCAGCCGCTGTTCGACAGCCTGTTCGTGTTCGAAAACGCCCCGGTGGAAGTCTCGGTACTGGACCGTGCGCAGAGCCTCAACGCGACCTCGGACTCGGGCCGTACCCACACCAACTTCCCGCTGACTGCTGTTTGCTATCCGGGCGATGACCTCGGTCTGCACCTGTCTTACGACCAGCGTTACTTCGACGAGTCGACCATCGAGCGCATGCTCGGCGAGTTCAAGCGTCTGTTGCTGGCGCTGGTCGACGGCTTCCACGGCGACATGGCTGACCTGCCGCTGTTGGGCCATGAGGAACAAGACTTCCTGCTCCACGGCTGCAACCAGAGTGAGCACGACTATCCGCTGGAGCAGAGCTACGTTGAGCTGTTCGAAGCGCAGGTGGCGCAACATCCGCAACGCGTCGCCGCCAGTTGCCTCAATCAACAGCTGAGCTATGCCGAGCTGAACCAGAACACGAACCGTCTCGGCCATGCACTGGTCGCGGCCGGGGTGCAGATGGATCAACCGGTGGCGTTGCTGGGTGAACGTAATCTGGATCTGCTGGGCATGATCATCGGCAGCTTCAAGGCCGGTGCCGGTTACCTGCCGCTGGATCCGGGCCTGCCGAGCCAGCGCCTGCAACGGATCATTGAGCTCAGCCGCACGCCGGTGCTGGTGTGCACCGAGGCTTGCCGTGAACAGGCGACGACCTTGCTGGATGAGTTCAGCTGCGCCAACCGTCCACGCTTGCTGGTGTGGGAAGAGGTTCAGACCGGCGCGGTTTCGTCGGCGAATCCGGGCATCTTCAGTGGGCCGGACAATCTGGCCTATGTGATCTACACCTCGGGTTCCACCGGGTTGCCGAAAGGCGTGATGGTCGAGCAGCGCGGCATGCTCAACAATCAGTTGAGCAAGGTGCCGTACCTGAACCTGAGCGACGCCGATGTGATTGCCCAGACCGCTTCGCAAAGCTTCGACATTTCGGTCTGGCAGTTCCTCGCCGCACCGTTGTTCGGGGCGCGAGTGGACATCGTGCCGAACACCATCGCCCACGATCCGCAAGGTTTGCTGGTGCATGTGCAACAGCAGGGCATCACTGTGCTGGAAAGCGTGCCGTCGCTGATTCAGGGCATGCTTGCCTCGGATCGCTTGAGCCTGGATGGCCTGCGCTGGATGTTGCCGACCGGTGAAGCGATGCCGCCGGAACTGGCGCACCAATGGCTGCTGCGTTATCCGGACATCGGTCTGGTCAACGCCTATGGCCCGGCGGAATGTTCGGACGACGTGGCGTTCTTCCGCGTCGACATGGCCTCGACTCGCGGCAGTTACCTGCCGATCGGTACGCCGACCGACAACAACTTGCTGTACCTGCTCGATGGCGCGCTGGATCTGGTGCCGCTGGGTGCGGTGGGCGAATTGTGCGTGGCCGGCACGGGGGTCGGTCGCGGTTATGTCAGCGATCCACTGCGCACCGCGCCGGTGTTCGTGCCGAATCCGTTTGGTGCGCCGGGTGAGCGTCTGTATCGCACCGGTGACCTGGCGCGCCGTCGCAGTGACGGTGTGCTGGAGTACGTCGGCCGGGTCGATCATCAGGTGAAGATTCGCGGTTACCGGATCGAGCTGGGTGAAATCGAGGCGCGACTGCACGAACAACCGGAAGTCCGCGATGGCGCGGTTGGTGTGCAGGAAGGCGTCAACGGCAAGCATCTGGTCGGCTACCTTGTGGCCGCAGATTCCGCTCTGAATCAGAGCGAGCGCCTGGAGCGGATCAAGCAGCGCCTGCGCGCCGAACTGCCGGAATACATGGTGCCGCTGCACTGGTTGTGGCTCGACCGGTTGCCGCTCAACGCCAACGGCAAACTTGACCGCAAGGCCCTGCCGGTGCTGGAGATCGGCCAGTTGCAGAGCCAGGATTACCTGGCGCCGCGCAGCGATCTGGAGCAGACCCTGGCCGACATCTGGGCCGAGGTGCTGAAGGTCGAGAAGGTCGGGGTACGCGACAACTTCTTCGAACTCGGCGGCCATTCGCTGCTTGCCACGCAGATCGCCTCGCGGGTGCAGAAAACCCTGCAACGGGATGTGCCTCTGCGGGCGATGTTCGAGTGCAGCACGGTGGAGGAACTGGCCGAATACATCGAAGGGCTGGCGGCCAGTGACATTACCGAGGAGAAGGTGGATCGGTTGAATGATCTGATGGCGGCGCTGGAAGGTTTGTAGTCTTCAGCGCTGTGCGTTCAACACAATTCAACCCGTACATTCACGTACATTTCCAGGGTTGACGATCGAGAACCGGCAGCTCAGTCTGCCGGTTCTCTTTTTTTGTCGCGGGGGTGGTCGATGCCTTTCTTCACGGTGGACGGACAAGCGCTTCATTACATTGATCAAGGCACAGGCCCGGCGGTGTTGCTGGCCGGTAGTTACTTGTGGGATCAGGCCATGTGGGCACCGCAGATCGCAGCGCTGTCGCCGCACTATCGAGTGATTGCACTGGATTTGTGGGGCCATGGCGAATCCGGACGTTTGCCTGAAGGCACCACTTCGCTTGACGACATCGCCCGTCAGGCGCTGGCCTTGCTCGATCATCTGGAGATTGACCGGGTAACGCTGGTCGGGCTGTCGGTCGGCGGCATGTGGGGCGTACGCCTCGCCCTGTCGGCACCGCAGCGGCTCAACGGTCTGGTGCTGATGGACACCTACGTCGGCGTCGAGCCGGAACCGACTCGCCAGTATTACTTCTCGCTGTTCAAACAAATCGAAGAAAGCGGCGGGATCTCCGAGCAGTTGCTCGACATCGTGGTGCCGATCTTCTTCCGTCCGGGCATCGACCGGGAGTCGGCGCTCTATCAGGATTTCCGCGCAAAACTCGCGGGTTATTCCGCTGATCGCCTGCGTCAAAGCATCGTGCCGATGGGGCGCATCACCTTTGGTCGCGACGATCTGCTGCCACGTCTGGGCGAACTGAATGCAGCAACGACATTGGTGGTTTGCGGCGATCAGGACAAACCCCGTCCACCGTCGGAAGCCCGGGAAATGACCGAACTGATCGGCTGCCCGTGTGTGCTGGTGCCGGAGGCGGGGCATATCTCCAATCTGGAGAATCCGGAGTTTGTGACGGAGGTGTTGTTCAGTTTTTTGAGTGAGCGCAATCGAAATACGCTGTAATTGCGCACGGAATTTCATTTAAGGGACTGGCGTGAAGCAATTCTTCTGGCGCGATCTTGAAGATCTGCAAGGACAATGGGGTGGGCTGAGCATCGAGATCAGTGGCCCCCCTCAGGGCAAACCACAACTGCATCTGCGGACGGGCAACAATGCTCGCCTGAAACTGATGTTCAACGAGACCCCTTTGCTTTGGGGGACGATGGCGACTTCTTATTACGGTGCCTGGCTGGTGCGCAATCCGTTGCCGATGCAATGGGCGTCGCCACTCGTTCCGGCCATTGACTCGGCGCAGGTCGAACACCACCGCCATTTGCCCGCCGGGGAGCGAATGAAAGCCTGGAGCCGATACTTCATCAACCAATTGATGGAGCATCAGGCGGACTTTCTTTATCCCGGGCACTGGGTGGCACGGCCCATGATGCCTGTGGCCGTGCGAAGTCAACGCGGCGAAGGTGTGAGCAACTGGTATTTCTCGACAGAGCAAGAGATGACCAGTCATTTACCGAGATGGTCAGCTTTTGGTGACGGCATTCTTGACAATCTTCAGCCACGACCGGTGGAGTGGCTCGACTGGGATCTGGGCAATCTGATCGGTCTGCACACGGTCGATCCGTATGCCGGGCGTATGAAGTGGTGGCGCAAGAAGGCGAGAGAGGACAGCCTGCCCCCTGTCTTGCTGTGGTATGTCGGTGCGTTGTGTTCTTACGTGATTATCGACGGTCACTATCGATTGCAGGCCGCGCTGGCTGAAAACGTCAAACCGACGTTTATCGTTTTGAGTTCAACCAAAACCTACCCCCTCACACCAAATCCCGACACTCAACAGCGGGTGTTCAATTCCCTGATGCTGCAAAGCGAAAGGAATCCGGGATTTGATGTACGAACCTTGAACCAGGCGTTGATCAACAACTTCGATGATCGGCCCTGCCATTCGGCAAAAACCCATGCCTGGGCCGGCATCGTATCGGACACGGAGTGGTCGCAAGAGGTGAAGCAGTTTTTGCTCGAGCGCGAAGCTACAGAGGAACTGGATGACATCCTTGAGCGGTGTCAGCCGAGTGAGTGGTGACGGCTCCGGCAGTGTTTGCCGGAGCCGCCAATCGTTATTTCGGCCCGAGAATCTTCGCCAGTTTGTCCGGCGTCGGCGCGCCTTGCTGTTGTTGCAGTTCGCCTTTGTCGTCCATGTAGAAGATCGCCGGGGTGGCCTGTAATTCCAGGTCTTCCATCAACTGCATGTTCGCCGCGAGTTTGGTCTGTACGGCGGCCGGAATGTCCTTCAAGGCCTTGAGTGTGCTGGCCTTGCCGGCCTTCTCGTGTTCTTCAAGGGCCTTGGCCGGGTCTTTGGCGGCCAGCAGCGCGGCGGATTTGGCCGGGCTGTCTTCGCGGATGATGCCGACCATGATGTGGCGCAACTGCACCTTGCCGGCCTTGACCCAAGGGCGGGCCTGTTCCCAGAACATGTTGCAGTACGGGCAGTTCGGATCGCTGAACAGGTACACCGTGCGTGGCGCATCCTTGTTGCCGTCCTGAATCCAGTTGCTCGCTTCGAACTTGGCCCAGATTTCCTTGGCCATTGGCGCGTAGACCAGTTTCTGCAACGGCGCGCTGCTCAGGTCGTTGCCGTCGGCGTCGTACAGGTTGCCCAGCAGCACATGCTTGCCGTCCGGCGTCAGGTACAGCGCCATGCCACGGTTCTGGTATTGCGCGGCGTAACCGCGCAGGCCGTCGGGGGCGTCGAACTGGCCGACGATTTTTGCGCCCTTGGCTTCGATCTTCTTGATCGCGTCAGGCAATTCTTCAGCGGCCTGCGCCGACGGCAAGTGCAGCAGGGCAGCGCCCAGAGACAGCGTCAGCAGGTGGCGGAGGCGGGGCATGGCAGTTTCCTTGCAGAGGTGGCCGGTGCGGCGTTTGTAGTCGGATTCGGTACGTCGAAGTTTTCCAGGGCCCGGGCCAGACTGGCGTTCGACAACTCGCCCAGATGACTGGCCAGCAATTGACCTTCAGGGCTGTAGAACAGCGTAGTCGGCAATGCCATGGAACCCACGGCCTGGCCCAGATGACCGCTACGGTCGAACAGCACGTTGTTCAGGCTCAGGCCCTGGGTTTCGAGGAAGGTCGCGACGCTTTGCATGCTTTCGGCCTGATTGACGAACAGGAACGTCAGGTCCGGGCGTTGCTGCTGTGCGTTTTCCAGCACCGGCATCTCACGGCGGCATGGCGGGCACCAGGTGGCCCACAGGTTGATCACCAGCGGGCCGCCCTGATAGTCGGCGAGTTTCACGGTTTCCCCGGCGGCGTTGCGCAGGGTGATGTCCGGCAGGCGCGTGCCTTGCTCATAGATGTTCAGCGACAGGGTGGCCAGCACCCAGAACGCCACGCCACTGACCACGCCGAAACCCAGCGGTCGGCGCAAACCCGGACGGCGCCAGCCACGATACAGCGCCGCCAGCAACAGTACGATCACCCCCGGCCAGGCCAGAAAGCCGCCGTCGCGCAGGTCGATGATCTGCCACGGATCGTTGCGGTAATGGCCCCAATACACCGCGACAAAAGCCATTCGCGCCGCGAGCATCCCGAGCAGGAACAGACTGAACAGCGCCGACTCGGGGTTATCGCCACCGCGCTTGGCCACCCGCCAGCCGACGAAGGTCGCCAGCGCCAAAGCGCTGATCAGCAGCAGATGGTTGAGCGCAATGGCAAAGGTGCCGAGGGTGAAAGTCAGCATTAACGAGCGTCTCGGGTAGTGGTCCAGTGTTGCAGGAAGGTGTCGGCATCGACCTCGCCGGTGATGCGCTGGCTGCGACGCTCTTCACCGTCGGCGCCGATCCACACAAAACTCGGTGGCCCCGGCACTTTGTAGCGGCCGAGCAGTTCGCGGCTGGCGGCATTGTCATCAGTGACGTCGAGGCGCAACAAGCGCACTTCGCTCAGGGATTGCATCACCCGCGCCTGGCCAAACACCTTTTTCTCCATGACTTTGCACGACGTGCACCAGTCGGCGTAGTAATCGAGCAGTACCCACTGTCCTTGGGCCTTGGCGGTATCGAGTTCGCGTTGCAGGGCCGCTGGATCCTTGATCGTGGTGAAAGCCTCATGACCATTCGGTGCAGCCGTACCGGTGCGCCCGGCGCTGTAGACCTGCAACGGTTGAAACGGATCATCGCTGCCACCCGCTGCCCCCACCACCAGCAAACTGCCCCATAGCCCCAGCAACAGCGAGCTGGCACCGAACAACTGGGCGACCCGGCCGAAGCCTTCGGACTGTTTCCAGGCGCTGTAGGCCGCGATCAGCAGTAGCGCGCCGCACAGCGCGAGCCACAGCGACGAGTCCAGTACCGGACGCAGCATCAACACCGCTGTGCCGAGGAACAGGAAACCGAACACGCCTTTGAGCAGGTTCATCCACGCGCCGGGTTTCGGCAGGAATCGATTGCCGACTGTCACCAGCACCAACAACGGGATGCCGATGCCGATACCGAGGGCAAACAGGATCAAACCACCGTGCAGCGCATTGCCGCTTTGCGCGATGTAGAGCAGGGCACCGGCCAGCGGTGCGGTCATGCACGGGCCGACGAGCAGACCGGACAGCGCGCCGAGTACACCCGCGCCGACCAGGCTGCCGCCACTGCGACTGCGCGAGGCGTGCTCCAGTCGATCACGCAGGGCGACCGGCAATTGCAGTTCAAAGAAGCCGAACATCGGCAGCGCCAGAATCACGAACACCGCCGCGAACGTCCCGAGCAGCCATGGGTTTTGCAGCCACGCCTGAAGGTTTGCCCCCAGCAGGGCCGCGATGACACCCATTGCCGCATACACCAGTGCCATGCAAATCACATAACTGCTGGCCAGCGCGAAACCACGCCGTGCCGTGGCACCGCTGCCAACCACCATGCCGGCCAGAATCGGCAACATCGGCAACGAGCACGGCGCAAAGGCCAGGAGCAGGCCGAGACCGAAGAACACCAGCAGGCTCCAGCCCAGCGAGTGCTGTTGCAGGCCGCTGGCCAGCGCTTGATCCTGTGCCTCATCCGTCGCTGCAGCGGCTGCTTTGCCACCGAGGTCGATCACGCGAGTCTGCGGCGGATAGCACAGGCCGGCATCGGCGCAGCCCTGATAACTGACCTTGATCTGGCCTTTGGCTGCCGCCGGGATTTTCAGTTCGAGGCCTTGGCGATAGACCGTTTGCTCGCCGAAGTACTCGTCGCTATGGGATTCGCCTTCGGGCAGCGCTGGGGCATTTTCCGCCGCCAGCCCATCGAATTTCAGGCGTTTCTGATACAGGTAGTAACCGTCGGTGATCTGCCAGAACAGTTGGGTTTCGCCGGAATCCAGACGTTCGGTCGTCAGCACGAAGGCCTTGTCGACCGGGAGAAACTCCGGTTTTGTCGCAAACGGATCGTTCCCTGCCTGGGCCAGACCCGAAATCAACAGTACAAACAGTAGAAAAATATGACGCATGGTGGAGCCTTGTCCCTGTGCAAGTGATGAACACGATGGGCGGCAGCGATTAACCGATGATTAACCGGGCATCTCCATGCGTAGAACCAGCGCGACGCTACAGCATTGCAGTCGGTTTGGGGAGTCAGAGGCCCCGGGTCAACCCGGCGAATCTGCCACTGACATTGTGCAGGCCTCCCTCGACTCGGCCTTTTTGCATGTTGTAGGTCACGAACTGGTCATTGGTCAGGAAGATGTACCAAAGGTTGTCGCTGAAAGTAGGATCAATTTGAGCCGCAGTAATCAGGCGATGCTTATAAGGTTCAAGTCCGGGCAATACCGCTGTGGAGTTGTGATTTATTTGTTGCGTTACAGTATGGAATGTCAGATGAGTTCCGTCATTCAACAGGAAACGAAACAGATACTTGTGCCCGATTGCTTCCAGCCAGGTGCCGGCGATGATTCTGTCAAAGTAGGGCAGGATCGGCGTCCAGAGAGAGTTGGAAAGTTTGTAAAAGGCGTCAACCTTGTCCTGGTCTTGGTCGTAGGCACAAACCCATGGGTGATCGCCATTGTCAAAGAACAACCAGACAATGTCCTTGTCGCCCGCCAGTGTTTGGGTGAACCCGAATCGCAGGTGCATGGCATGGGCATCAAACCCATCCCAGCGGCCCTTGATCGGTTTCGGATAATCGTCGGATATTTTTTCGTCGCCATTGTTGTAGCGGGAATAGGTGTCGTTATCTTTGAGAAAGAAATAAATACGGTCGGCGCCGGAGCGCCAGTCGATGGCGACAAAGTTTTTTAGTTTGGACACTGGGTGTTCCTTTTTAATAAGGGATGATTGTTGGTGTGGTGGGTTATCTTTGTTTGTGTTGCGTTGAAAGGTTATCGCGGTAAATAACGTCTGTGCATTGTCTTGATGGTTGCTGTTTGTGTCGGGTGTAACTGATTAACTTGATAAGTTTATAAGTTGGTTTTTTAGTTGTCGGCGCAGTAGCTCGTGTTGGAAAAGAAGTTTTCCGTAGCCGCATGATTCGGGATCGTGCTTTTCCTTGGCACAAACAGTGCCCATAATTGCCGCTTAATCCTCTCCTGCTTGACTCGTGTTTTTTCTCATGGAGCTCCCATGCACGTACTGGTTTGCGAAGACGATGAGTTGATCGCCAGCGGCATCGTCGCGGGGCTGACTGCCCAGGGCTTGACGGTCGAACACGTCAACACCGCCTCCAAGGCCCGGGCGATCTTGAAGGTTGCCGAATTCGACGTGATGGTGCTCGACCTCGGCTTGCCGGACGAAGATGGCCTAAAACTGTTGCAGCAACTGCGTCAGCAGGGCCTGGAGATTCCGGTGTTGATCCTCACTGCGCGGGATTCGGTCACCGACCGGGTCGACGGTTTGCAATCCGGCGCCGACGATTACCTGCTCAAGCCGTTCGACCTGCGTGAATTGTTTGCCCGTCTGCAAACCCTGCTGCGCCGGGTGGCCGGGCGCAGCGTCAACCTGATCGAGCACGGCGCGCTGACCTACGACCCGAGCAGCCGCGAAACCACCCTCGCGGGCCGTTCGGTGGATCTGTCTCGTCGCGAACAATCCCTGCTGCAAGCCTTGCTGCATAACCGTGGCCGGGTGCTGTCCACCGAGCAATTGAAGGACAGCGTCTACGGTTTCAACGATGAACTGGAGAGCAACGCGCTCAACGTGCACATCCATCACCTGCGCAGCAAACTCGGCAAGGGCATCGTCGAAACCGTGCGAGGCCTCGGTTATCGCCTGGGCCCGGCCGATGGCGGAGAACCTGACAAGTGATGAGTCTGCGCCTGCGCCTGAGCCTGACCCTCGGCGCCGCGTTCGCGCTGATCTGGGCACTGGCGGCCGCCTGGATGCTCAGCGACCTGCGCAACCAGATGATGTTTTCCCTCGACCAGCGGCTGGTGGCGTCGGCGCGGATGGTCGCCGGGTTGCTGGAGCAATTGCCGGCGATACCGAGCAAAGGTGAAGGCACTCACTTCAGCGCCGAACAACTGAACATTCCCGGCGGCATGGCCTGTCAGGTCAGTTCGTTGCGTGGCGAAATCCTCGCCCGTAGCCACAACAACCCGGAACAGGCACTGGAGGCGCAGAAAATGGGCTTCCATGACCAGATGATCGACGGTGCACCGTGGCGCACCTTCACTCTGGCCCGGGGCGATGTGCGCATCACCACCGCCGACCGGGTGATCGAACGCGAAGCCTTGAACATGTCGATTCTGCTGGCAGCCTCGGTGCCGGTGGGCGTGGCGTTGCTCGGCTGCCTGTGCCTGCTGTGGCTGGGGATCGGTCAGGGGCTGGCGCCGCTCAACCGCTTGCGCGAAGCCTTGATGCGCCGCAACGCCGACTCGCTCGAACCGTTGCAGTTGCAGTCATTCCCCAGTGAACTGAAACCGTTGCTCGAGACCCAGAACCAGCTGTTCCAGCGCATCGGCAAGACCATCGAGCGCGAACGTCGCCTCACCGGTGACGCCGCCCATGAACTGCGCAGCCCGCTGACGGCGATCAAGACCCACCTGCAAGTGGCGCGCATGACCGACGGCAGCGCCCGCGACCAGTCCCTGGCCCGGGCCGAGGAGGGCGCCGACCGTCTGCACCGGACCCTTGAGCAATTGCTGTTGCTGGCCCGGGTCGAGGGCAGTCTGTCGTTCGACGACGGCGTGCAGTGCAACGCCGAGCAAGTGGCGAAACTGGCGATTCAGGATTCTGCCAGCGACGAGCGTCAGCGGATCAGGTTGCATCTGCCCGAAAAACTGTCCAGCGCACCGCTGCAAATGCCGGCGGTTTTGTCGATCGCGGCATTGCGCAACCTGCTCGATAACGCCCTGCGCCATACCCCGACGGAAGGCGCCGTGGAACTAAGCCTGGAAACCAGCGGCAACCGCGTGCGCTTCGTCGTTCGCGATCATGGACCGGGGATTGCACCGGACGATCTGCAACACCTGACCCAACGCTTCTGGCGCAACGGTCAGAGCACCGGCTGCGGGCTTGGGCTGGCGATTGTCCAGGCGATCGTCCAACGCTGTGCCTGCACCCTGCATTTCGACAGCCGCCCGGATGGCTTGCGGGTCGAACTGACCATGCCGCTGCAACCGGCCTGAGCACGGCACATCAAATGTAACCTCTCTCCATTGGTCATCCGCCGGCCACGACGCTATTGTCGCCCAAGCCTTTGACTCAATGGATTGAGGGAAACAGCGCCATGGATGCACCCATCTACATTGGCCCGGCCACCCCGGCCGACGCCGGTATCATCAGCCGCATCATCGAGCGTTCGATTCGCGTCGGTTGCGCGCTCGACCATCGTAATGATCCCCACCTTGTCGATGTCTGGATCCGCCAGCAATCGCCGGAACACATCAGCGCCTGGCTAGCCGATCCACAGCGTTATCTGAACATCGCCTTGATGAAGGGCCGACCGGTGGGCGTCGGCATGGCGCTGGCCGATGGCGATGTCACCCTTTGTCATGTGCAGCCGGAATGGTTTCGCCGGGGCGTCGGCCGGGCGCTGATGACTGACCTTGAAGGCTGGCTGCTGACTCGAGGCAGCGCCCGTTCCGTGCTCACCAGTACCCGCACTGGCGAGGCCTTTTATCGGCGTCTGGGGTATCGCGAATCGGCGCCGCCGCTCATTCGCCACGGCATGCGCAGCCTGCCAATGCACAAGCCGTTGCCGCTGTCGGCATGAGAACTCGATCAAGGGTGTAAATCCTCGACGTGCTGGTGCGTTTCCAGAACAGGAAAACCTGCATGTGCGCCCCGCGACCGGAACGCGCACCTGTGCGGTGTGCAGTTTTGGTCACTATCCATAGCGAATTGAGGGGTCGAGAGATGTCAGTCGCCACCAGCCTTATCGAAGAGTCGTCGGCCCGGATCGCCTCCGCGCCGACGGAAACGCTGTACCAGTTCAATGAATCGCCGCTGCTGGTCCGCCAGACTCAGCAGGAATCCAATGCCCGCAGCTACCCTCGGCGCATTCCCCTGGCGCTCAAACGTGCCAAGGGCCTGTATGTCGAAGACGTTGAAGGTCGTACCTTCATCGATTGCCTGGCCGGTGCCGGCACCCTGGCGCTGGGGCACAACCACCCGGTGGTGATCGAGGCGATCCAGCAGGTGCTGGCCGATGAGCTGCCGTTGCACACCCTCGACCTGACTACGCCGGTGAAGGACCAATTCGTTCAGGATCTGTTCGGTCTGCTGCCGCCAGCATTGGCCAAGGAAGCGAAAATCCAGTTCTGCGGCCCGACCGGTACCGACGCGGTAGAAGCCGCGCTGAAACTGGTGCGCACCGCCACCGGACGCAGCACTGTGCTGTCGTTCTCCGGCGGTTATCACGGCATGAGCCAGGGTGCGTTGAGCCTGATGGGCAGCCTCGGGCCGAAAAAGCCGCTGGGTGCGCTGCTCAGCAACGGCGTGCAGTTCATGCCGTTCCCGTACGACTATCGCTGCCCGTTCGGCCTCGGTGGCGCGGCGGGCGTGAAGGCCAACCTGAGTTACCTGGAAAACCTGCTCAACGACCCGGAGGCCGGCGTGCAATTGCCGGCCGCAGTCATCGTCGAGGCGGTGCAGGGCGAGGGCGGTGTGATCCCTGCGGACATCGAGTGGCTGCGCGGTCTGCGCCGCATCACCGAAAAGGCCGGCGTCGCGCTGATCATCGACGAAATCCAGAGCGGTTTCGCCCGCACCGGCAAGATGTTTGCCTTCGAGCACGCCGGCATCGCCCCGGACGTGGTCGTGCTGTCCAAAGCCATCGGCGGCAGCCTGCCGCTGGCGGTGGTGGTTTACCGCGACTGGCTCGATACCTGGCAGCCGGGTGCTCACGCCGGCACCTTCCGTGGCAACCAAATGGCGATGGCCGCCGGTTCTGCGGTGATGCGTTACCTGGTCAAGCACAAGGTCTGCGAACACGCCGCGGCCATGGGCGAACGCCTGAGCGAGCACCTGCACATCCTGCAGCGTGACTTCCCGCAACTGGGCGACATTCGCGGTCGTGGCCTGATGCTCGGTGTCGAGCTGGTCGACCCGAACGGTGCACCGGATGCATTGGGTCATCCACCGGCCTTCGCACGTCTGGCGCCGCTGGTGCAGCGCGAGTGCCTCAAGCGTGGCCTGATTCTGGAATTGGGCGGACGCCATGGCGCAGTGGTGCGCTTCCTGCCGCCGCTGGTGATCACCGCCGCTGAAATCGACCGCGTCGCCGAGATCTTCGGCCGTGCATTGAGCGCCGCGACCGCTGCCCTGTAAATTTTTCGCCGCGCCGAACGTTCCTTCTACATACCCGGCTGCACCCGCCGTGCAGCCCACCCTTACAACGATGGAGACACAGCATGACGTCAGTATTCGACCGCGAGGACATCCTCTTTCAGGTCGTGGTCAACCACGAAGAGCAGTACTCGATCTGGCCGGATTACAAGGCCATCCCGGAAGGCTGGCGCACCGTGGGCAAGAGCGGCCTGAAAAAGGAATGCCTGGCCTACATCGAAGAAACCTGGACCGACATGCGTCCGCTGAGCCTGCGCCAGAAGATGGAAGCGCAAGCGGCTGCACAGTAAGTCTTCAGCCAAAAAGAAACCCGCTGGACTGGAAACAGTCAGCGGGTTTTTTCATGTCCGGAGGAACGGTGTTACGCGCCGCTCAAACCCTTGAGCAGCGCATCCACATTGCCTTCCAGCTCTGCCACCGGATCCGCCGCATCGGTGCTCAGCACCAGCAGATGACTACCCGATTCGGCAATCGCTGCTTTCACCGCGTCCGACGGCTGCCGATGGTGCAGCACCACCGCCACGTCATTGTCCTTGAGCGTTGCGGTCAACTTCTTCAGGTCTTCCGGCGTCCATTCGGCATCCGGTCGCGGATCCTGTCCGATCAGCTCCAGATTCAGGCTGCCGATCAGATAGCCGAAGTGATCGCTCAGGCTCATCACGCTCAGATTGTCGGCACTGGCCAGACGCGCCTCGCTGTCGGCACTGAGTTTCAGCAGGCGCTGCTTCAGCGCCGCCAGATTGGCTTCGATCTTCGGTTTGTCCTTCGGTGCCAGGCGCACGAGGTCCGCTGCCATCACGTCGGCCATACGGCCCATGTTGTTGCTGGCCAGCCACGGCTGGCTGTTCAGGCCATCGACTTTCAGCCCCGGCTGCACGGCGATGCCGGGCAGGGCGCCGTCCACCGGGCGGGCGGCGTCGACTTCGACGATGCGGATGTTGCTGCGTCGGGCAATCGGGTACAGCGGATCATCGGCCCACAGAGAGCGCACGCCGATCACCGCATCGGCGCCGGTGGCCAGTTTGCTCAGTTCCGGTGCGCCGCGACCGGTGAAGTACGCGGTCTGGCGGCTGCCCGGCAGATTTGCCGGCGCTGCGCGTTCGAGGCTGATGTCGGTGCCCTTGAGCAGCACTTCGCCCAGACCGTAGGTGATGGGCAACGAGGCCAGCACCCGCAGCGGTTTGGTGCTGTCGGCGGCGAATACCGTTGTCGTGGTGACGCTGCACAGAGCGATGGCCAGGGTCAGTTGTCGCAGTGAAAAAGACATTTATCCAAGGTTCCCTTTCAGACTGGGGACGACGCCCCGGGCAATGGCGGCGAAGGCGAAGCCGATACCGGCGACGAGGATGATCGCGGCGCCGGACGGAATCGGCAGGTCGAACACAATGGGCGCGAGAATCCCGCACAGCGTGCTGACTGTGGCAATCAGCACCGAACACCAGAAAAAGCCCTTGAGCGACTGGCTGAGCAAACGTGCCGCCGCTGCCGGAATCACCAGCAGGGCACCGACCAGAATCGCGCCGATGACTTTTACCGCCGCGACGGTGATCAGCGTCACCAGAATCACGAACAGATAATCCAGGGTTTTCACGGCGACGCCGCGCACCGCTGCCAGTTGCGGGTTGAAACTGGCGAGCATGATGCGGTTGTACAGCGGCAATGCCAGGGCCATCACCAGCGAACCGACGATGGCCAGCACCGCCAGGTCATTGCCGTTGACCGTCAGCACCGAGCCGAACAGTACGTTTTCCAGAATGTGCACGTTGATCTTGCCCGCCAGGATCAGCAGCAGGCTGGCACCCAGCGCCAGCGATACCGACAGGAACACGCCGATCAGCGTGTCCGGGGCCAGGCCGGTACGGTTGCGCAAGTAGTTGAGCAGAATGCCGAACAGCAGGCAGTAGCCGAACAGGCTGCCGTACGGCCCGGTGTAGGGCTCGCCGAGCAGAATGCCGATGGCCACGCCGGTCAACGCCGCGTGGCCTACCGCCTCGGAGAAAAACGCGAAGCGCTTGACCACCACCAGCGTGCCGAGGCCGCCGAGCACCGGGCCGATCAACAGACCGGCAAGCAGGGCGTTGACCACAAACCCATAGGCGAGAGCTTCCGGCAGGTAGCCGGAAGAGGCCCAGCCTTGCACCATCAAACGAAAGGCTTCGTAACTCATCAGACAGCGCTCCGTGGATGGGTCGAGAACAGGGTCAGCAGGCGTTCCGGGGTCAGGGCCTGTTGCGGTGTGGCGTCGAACAGCACCCGGCGGTTGAGGCCAGTGACGCGATTGGCCAGGCGCCCGACCGCTTCCAGATCGTGCTCGATCCACAGCACAGTGATGCCCGCCGCACGCCAGTCACCCAGCAAACGCTCGAAAACCTGGATCCCGGCTTCGTCGAGGGCCGACATCGGTTCATCCAGCACCAGCAGTTGCGGAGCGGGGATCAGGCCTTGGGCGAGCAGCACCCGCTGGCGTTCACCGCCGGACAGCGCGCCCATCCGGCGCTTGCGTTTGTCCTGCATGCCAACCCGTTCCAGCGCGTCACCAATGGCGCCGGCGTAGCGTTTGCTCAAACCGAGAAACGCCGGGCGGCGCTGGCACATGGCAGCCATGAAATCATCGACGGTCATTGGCAGGCCCCGATCGAACTCCAGCGCCTGCGGCACGTAACCGATGGTGCCGGGCTCGCCGGGCCATTGCAGGCTGAGCCGGCCCTGGTGCGGCATCTGCCCGAGCAGGGTCTTGATCAGCGAACTCTTGCCGCCGCCGTTGGGGCCGACCAGTGCGTGCACGCTGCCGGGCTGCACCTGGAAAGTCACCTTGTCCAGAATCGTCGTGCGACCGAGGGTCAGGCTGACCTCCGAAAAATCCAGAGTCGGTCCGCTGCTGATGATTGATAGGTTTTCCTGAGCCGTCATGCGCCGGACTCCTGAATCGCCCGAACCACAGTGTTGAGGTTGCCGGTCATTTCCTTTTCGTACTTGTCGGCGGTGTATTCGCCGTAGGAAATGTGCGACAGCGGGTATAGCTTCACACCGGATTCGCGCTGAATGGTTTCGACGTAAGTGGAGGGGAAATCCATCTCGGAGAAGATCACCTTCACATCCAGTTCGCGCAGTTGATCGATGGTTTTCTTCAACTGGCTCGGGCTTGGCTCGATGCCGTGGGCCGGCTCGACCACCGCCGTCACTTCCAGACCGAACTCACGCAGCAGGTAGTCATAAGCGGCGTGCACCGTGGCGACCCGCAGTTCGGCGTTCGGTGCCTGGGTCAGTTTGGCCAGGGCGTCGGCGCGCATCTGCCGCAGGCGTTTGCCGTAGGCGCGGGCGTTCTGGGTGTAGGTCTTAGCATTGTCCGGGTCGAGCTTGCCCAGTTCCCGGGCGATGTTGTTGACCTGAGCAATCGAGGCGCTGATCGACAGGAAGGTGTGCGGGTTCACCACTTTGCCGGCACCGCGCGCGGCGACTCCGGTGGCGGCCAGCAGCGGCACGTTCTCGTTGGCTTCGATGGTCTTGATGTCCGGCGTTTCGCTGGCGGCGATCATGCGGTCGGCGAAGTCGTCATGGCCGACGCCGTTGAGCACGATCACGTCCAGCCCGCTGATGCGTTTGATGTCTTCGGCGCGGGGTTCGTAGGCGTGCGGGTTGAAACCGGCGGGAATCAGCGGCACGACATCGGCCTTGTCGCCGACGATGTTCGCCACATAGCTGTAATAAGGGTGCAGGGTGATGCCGATGCGCAGGCGTTTGGCCGGATCGGCGCTGGCCAGCGGGCTCAGCAGGCAGGCGCACAGGCCGATCAGCAGCAGGCGCAGGAAGGGGCGGCGTTGAGATGAACTAGGCATGGGCAAGCGGTCTTCTCTCGAATGAAGGCGAGGGTTCAATGACGATGTTCGCGGGTCACCCCGGCATCGAATTGCGCGACGATCTGTTTCCATCCGGCGGCGGACAGCGCTGCGTCGGACAGATCTGTCGGCGCTTGCAGATCGGCGGCACGGTTGAGCCAGATGTCCGGTGCGGCGTCGTTCAGGCGCATCAGAAACGAACCGGCCACGGCCGGTGCCTGGCTGTGGCCGAAGTAGGCGGCATTGGCCAGCAATTGCCAGACATGGCCGCCACGGCTCACAGAGCTGGCGTCCTGGGCGAACGGTGCGAAACCTTCATCCGCCAGGTTCTGCGGGGTCGGCAGCGCTTGTTGTTCTTCACGCAACAAATGGATTTCGTCGAGGGTCACTCGAAGGTCGGCATAGATGCCTTGCTCGCTGGCGCCGAGGTCGCGACGGGCATCGAGCTGATGGCTGGAAACCGGCTCGGGTTCGTGGGACACGCCGCGCCAGGCCACCACGGAACCGGCGACCGCGAGGATCAGCAGGCACATCAGCAGCACATTGAGGGTTTCATGGCCGGCACCGGCGGGGCGAACAACTTGAGTGGTCGGTGTGGTCATGGGGCTTCGATATCCGCTTGGTCGATTTCGACGACATGGCCGGGGCCGGCGTCGAACAGCACGTAGAACTCGGCGCCGGGTTTCTTGAAGGTCAGGGTCGAATCGGCGCCGAGCTTGCCCGGCACCAGGATGGTTTCGTCGTAGCCGATCACGTCAAGGGTCACCCCCGGCGCGCCGCTGCCGTCGGAGAAACCGCCGGTGCATTTGATTTGCTCGGCATCAATGGCCTTGCACTCGCACATCGGGTTGTGGGCCAGGGCACTGGCGCTGAAACCGGCGCACAGCGCCAGCAATGCAGCGCTCATGTTCAGGCGGGAGGGGCGGCTCATGGTTTGGCTCCTTGTTTGTTCAGCCAGGCAACGGTGGCGGGTGAGGCCTGGCTCAGCGGAATCGAGGCCTGGTGCATGCTGCCGTCCCAGCCTTCCATGGTGATCCACAGTTCGGCGTCGGCTCTGGTTTTGTCCGGGACGGGCATCTGCGTGCCCATGCTGTAAGGCGTGCCGAAGAAGATCGAACCCGCAGCTCGAAGGCTTCGCGGCTTGCCGATGCGCAGGTAGGTGGCCTTGACCTGTTCGACACAGGCATCGCACAGCGCGGCGCTAAAACCCTTCAGATAGCCGGCTGCGCCGTCGGGAAGCGGCGCTTCGTTGCGAAACTCGGCCAGACGCAGGCTCCACGGGCCAACCTGGACTTCGCCGATCTCGCGTTCACCCAGTCCGCTGTCGCCGCGAAACAACGCCTGGTCGGCGAAATACCTGGGCATGAAACCCAGCGGAATCAACAACAGCAGCACGTTGATGTGGAAGCGCCATTTATGCCAGATCACGCTCAGTCGTGAAGGCTGAGCCATGGGGGTGGACTTGCTCACAGGCTGGCCTCCGACGGTTCACGGTGCAGGGCCGGTTGTGCCTGAACGCGCTGTTTCTTGTTCTCGCGCTTGAGCGCGTTGGCGGTGGCCAGTGCGGTGCGCTTGGTCCAGATCAACAGCCCGCTCAGGACCATCATGCTCAGCACCAGCCCGAAGAAGAACCAGATCAGCTTGATCCACAGCCCACCGAAGTCGCCGGTGTGCAGCGGACGCATGGATTCGGTGACGAACTCCAGGGAGGTCCGGTCGGAAAGCAGGCGCGAGGCGGCCACTTCACCGCTGTAGGGGTTGAGCGTGGCTGACTGGAACATCAGCGGATACCAGCCACGTCCCCGGATATCGAGGTGGCTGTAGGCGTTGCCGGGCAAGTTGATGGTGCTGGCTTCGAACCCGGGAATCCGTTGCCGGGTGATTTCGATGGCGTGGTCCAGGCTGACCCGTGGCGGAGGCGAACCATCGGCGGACAACGGCACGCCTTCACGGGACATGGCCGCGATGACCGGTTCACTGGAGATGGAAATATGGTTGTCGGAAAGAATGGCTTCGATCAGGAACCACACGGCGGTGACCGAGATCACCGCGATGAACCAGATCGACCAGATGCCGCTGAGGCGGTGGAAGTCGCCCCAGAAGATCCGCGCACCGTGACGCAGGCGCAGGGTCGGGCTGAAGAAACCTTTCCAGAAACGCTTGTAGACCACCAGCCCGGTTACCAGTGAAGCCAGCATCGGCAGCGCCAGGAGGGACACCAGATACCAGCCCCAGCTGTAACCGTTGGTGAACGGCACCAGCCACCAGCCGTGCAAGGCACGGGTGAAGGCTCGGAAATTGAAGTCTGGTGCGGTGCCCTGAATCACACCGGTATAAGGGTTGACGTAGACCGTCACCGAGCGCCCGTCAGGCTGACTGACGTTCACCTCCAGCGCGAAGTGCGATTCGTCGGGGCGACTGATGCGTTCGACCAGTAACTGCGGTTCGGCAGTCTTGATCGCGGCGATGACCTGGTCGTAGCCCAGCAGCGGGGCATCGTCAGAGGGTTGGGTGGCGCGCATTTGCGGGTTCACCAGCCAGACGATTTCCTGGCTGACCACCGCCAGGGTGCCGGTGACGCAGACAATCAGGACAAAAAACCAGATCGGCAACGCCAGCCAGCTGTGTACCAGGAACCACAGTTTCGAGCGGGATTTCTTCGACATGATGACGGGTCTTGATTCGGTGAGAGGACTTGGCCACTACGGGCTTCGCAGCGCGGGAGTCCCTGAAGGGCCGGTCGTGGCTTTTGCCTACGCGACTGGCCCGCATCTCTATAAGACGGATGACCGAGGCAAATCCCGATGAAGGATGTGAAAGTAAATGTTTCGCGACCGCAATCTCACCACGACACCGGTCGGCGTCGTGGTGAGTCGCTTGGGGAGGGAAGCTCAGCGCAGGAACGACAGTGCTTCGGCGAGCAACAGCTCGGGGACTTCTTCGGCGAGGTAATGGCCGGCGGGCAGGGGCTTGCCGCGTACGTCGGTGGCCACTTTTTGCCATTCCCTGAGTGGATCGAAACAACGACCGACCGTGCCTTCGGCGCCCCACAGCACCAGCAGCGGCAAGCTCAGATGATGGCCGGCATCGAGGTCGGCACGGTCATGTTCCAGGTCGATATCGGCACTGGCCCGGTAGTCTTCGCAGATCCCACGGGCACTGCCGGGCAGGCTCAGGCATCGCAGGTATTCAGCAAACGCTGCGTCAGTGAACGGCTTGAGACCGGCGCTGCGGCTGCCCATGACACTGCGCAGGTAACCTTCGGGATTGGCTTCGATCAGGGTTTCCGGCAGCGGCGCCGGGCGGATCAGGAAAAACCAGTGCCAGTAGGCCCGGGCGAAGGCTTCGTTGGTCTGGCTGTACATCGCCAGGGTCGGCGCAATGTCCAAGAGCACCATGCGTTGTACGACTGCGGGATGATCGAGGGCCAGACGATGGGCGACCCGCGCTCCACGATCGTGGGCGAGGATCGAGAATTGCGTGAAGCCCAGCGCTTGCATCAGTTCCACGCCGTCGCGGGCCATTTCACGTTTGGAATAGTTGGCGTGTCGCTCATCGGCCGGCGGTCGGCTGCTGTCGCCATAACCGCGCAGGTCAGCGGCAACCACGGTGAAGTGCTCGGCCAGTTGCTCGGCGATCTTGTGCCAGATGACGTGGGTCTGCGGGTGCCCGTGCAACAGCAACAGGCCCGCCCCGCTGCCTTTGATGCGGTAGGTGATGTCCACGCCGTTGACGCGGCGCTGGTCTTTGACGAATCCGGCAAACATCGGGTGTGATCCTTTTTCAGGCGGTTGGCCTGCATCCTGAAATCGCCGGGCGTTCATGACAAGCGTGAAGCGTGGTTTGACGGTTCATGAATCGTGTTCGCCCATCCCCGCGCGTTGCGCGGGAATGGACTCTTGTCGTTGCTAACCCTGCTGAAACAGCTCCTTTGCCCGCTGCTCGATCTGCTCCTGGGTCAGATCTTCCTTGCGCGTGGCCAGAAACCACAGATGCCCGTAGGGATCTTTCAACGTGCCGCTGCGATCCCCGTAGAACTGATCCTTGACCTCGGACACGGCTGTCGCCCCGGCATCCAGTGCGCGCTGGAACGACTTGTCGACATCGGTCACATAAAGATGCAGACCGACGGACACGGCTTTGTCCGGATTGCTCAACGGCCCTTGATCGCACGGCGAGCCGAGCATGATTGCACTGTCTCCGATGCGCAGCTCAGCGTGGCCAATACCGCCGTCAGGCATGCTCAGTCGCATGACCTCGGTGGCACCGAATGCTTTTTTGTAGAAGTCGATGGCTTCGGCAGCTTTGTGAATGCCGAGATACGGGGTAATGCTGTGATACCCCTCGGGAATAGGTTGAACGCTCATGGCGTACTCCTTGTTTTTGTCGCCCTGTTTTTTGGGGGGTTGAAGGTGTGCCTTCGCCGGGGTTGCCGGTCGCTCAACTATAGGCGTGTGTCGCCGGCCCGACCGAGTACCCGACGAGCAGTGTTCAGCCATCGACAGTGAAGCAACAGAATCGAGTTTCTGGTCGCACGTCCCGACAACATCAACGCCCCGGGTTTTCAGCAACTGGCCAAGGTGTTGAATTCTGACGAAGTGCGCCAGTTCATTCTGACTCGTTATAAAGGGCAGATTGCGCCGGGGTTCTGATTCGTCCATCTGAAGGTTTCCACGCAGCGGGAACCTTCAGTCAGGAACATCCAGGAAGTGCGCCCCCGGCCCTTGCTCTCCCATTACGTCCCCCTGATTGCGCAGAGGACACGCTTCCATCGACAGGCATCCGCAACCGATGCAACCGGTCAGACGATCACGAAGCAGCATCAACTGATTGATCCGTTCATCCAGCTCCCGTCGCCATTGTTCCGACAATACTTTCCAGTCCGCTGCCGTCGGTGCACGGTTGTCCGGTAACTGTTTCAGCGCCTCGCCGATTTCCGCCAGCGGAATACCCAGCCGCTGCGCCACCTTGATCAAGGCGACGCGGCGCAGCACTTCCCGTGGATAACGGCGCTGGTTACCGGCATTGCGCTGGCTTTTGATCAGGCCTTTGGATTCATAGAAATGCAGGGCGGTGACGGCGACACCGCTGCGGGCCGCGACTTCGCCGACGGTGAGTTGCTTGTGCAGATTTTCCGCTGTGACCATTTGAAAATTGCCCCTTGACCTCTAGTTAACTCGAGGTTTTACCCTGCAGGCCTTCGAACCACAAGATTCACCTGACAGAGTGGGGATGTCATGCAAGCACCAGCGAAAAACCGCAGCTTCACCCAATTGATCGAATTCGAAATCGAGCCCGGCCAACAACCAGCGCTGGTGTCGGCCCTGACCGTACAAACCGAGCGTCTGGCCCAGCGTTATGCCGGTTTCGTCAGCGCCAGTGTCCAGGCCAGTGACGATGGCCGGCGAGTGCTGGGTTTTCTGCAATGGCAATCCCGCGAGGCGGGGGAAGCAGCGTTCCAGAGTTTCGAAACCGGCGAGCAGGACTTCTGGCAGTTGATCCGGGCGCATCAAGCGCGGACCGTGACCTTTGGTTCATTCCAGGTGCTGAGCAGCATCGCCCGCAGTCACGACGATGGTTTGCACTGCCAACTGGTGGGCTAGATCGACAGCTGGATCAATCGCTCGCCTTGCAGGTTTTCCGTGGGCCGCCGTTTGTTCACCGCCAGCTCGCCGATCTTGATCAGCCGCGTGCGCGTCACGTTGCGGCTCAGGCCGAGCAGCGCGGCGGTGTGCACCTGGTTGTAATGGCAGAAGCGATAGGCCGAGCGCAGCAATGCGTCCTCTACTTTTTCGTGCAGCGCGCCGGCCTGTAGTTCGAAGAGTTTCTGGAAGGCGCGCTCCAACAGCGCTTCCGGTGAGTCGTCGACGCTGCCGTGCTGGTCGTCCGCACGGTCGATGCGCAGGTTCGACAGCCGCAGGTCGTCGCGTTCGATCACGCCGTTGCGGCAGATCAGCAGCGTGTGATGGATGACGTTTTCCAGTTCGCGGATGTTGCCCGGCCAACTGTAGCCACGCAGCTTGTGTTCGGCGCCGGGGCTGATGGTGATGCGCCCGTAACCCAGGCGCTGACTGTAGGCCTCGATGAAGTGCCGGGTCAGCGGCAGGATGTCGCCGGGCCGCTCGCGCAACGGGCTGAGTTCCAGATTGACCACGTTCAGCCGGTAATACAGATCCTCGCGGAAATGCCCGGCGTTGATGGCTTTCTCCAGTTGCACGTTGGTCGCTGCCAACACCCGCACATCGATGGGAATGCTCTTGCGCGAACCCAGTCGCACCACTTCGCGTTCCTGCAACACCCGCAGCAATTTGACCTGGATCGCCATCGGCAGATCGCCGATCTCATCGAGGAACAAAGTGCCGCCATCCGCCTCTTCGAACCATCCGGCCTTGGCGCTGAGGGCGCCGGTGAAGGCGCCTTTTTCGTGGCCGAACAGTTCGGCTTCCACCAGCGATTCGGAAAACGCCCCGCAGTTCACCGCAATGAACGGCCGGTTGCGCCGGTTGCTCAGGTTATGGATGTGCCGCGCTACCAGCTCCTTGCCGGTGCCGGTTTCGCCGATGATCAGCACGCTGGCTTCGCTCGGTGCGACCTGTTGCAGATGCGCGAGCAACGCCTGGGATTTCGGGTCTTCGAAGACCTGGGCGGTGGCGCGGATCGACGTCGCCAGGGCGGGTGAGGGCGGCAGGGTCAGCAGTTGCATGGGTCTCGCTCCACGAAAGGAAATCAGGAATAGAACGTCGGCACCGGCAGGGCCTGGTTCAGCGCCCAGTCGCCCAGCTCGTGGAGTTTGTAATCCAGCGGGTCGTGCAGGGTTTGCGTGCGCAGGTTGCGCCAGTGCCGGTCGAGGCGCAGCGATGCGTGGGTCGAACGGGCGCCGGTGACTTCGAACAATCGGCTGCAAATCTCCAGGCCCTGACGGCTGGCGGCGACCTTGGCCGTGGCGATGGCCGTGGCCAGGTGACCGCGCTCTTCGGCGCTGAGGTTCGGGCCTTTGGCCCAGGCTTCGTCGAGCAGTGCTGCGGCGCGTTCCACCAATAGACGGATACTTTCGAGGGCGACCCAGAATTCACCGTAATGGGCCAGCACATAAGGATCTTCGCGCACCTCACGCACCGAGGATTTGTGCCAGACACGGGTTTCGCCAAGGGTGTATTGCCGCGCCTCTTCAAAGGCACCTTCGGCGATGCCGAGGAACATGTGGGTGAACGTCAGTTGCGCGATCAGCGGGCGCAGGCAGGCGAACGGGGTACTCAGCGGGCCCGGATCCAGCAGCAGTTCCGATTCCTCGACCCGCACCCGTTCAAACGTGGCGCTGCCGCTGTCGGTCTGGCGCTGGCCGATGTTGTTCCAGTCGTTGTGCAAGGTGATGCCGCTGCGGCCGCTGGGGATCGCTGCGATCAGCAGTTTGCCGCCGTTGCTTTCGTCCACCGCCGAGGCGATCAGCATCTGCGAATCGCTGGCGCCGGAGCAGAAACTTTTCTTGCCGGAAAACTCGCGCCAGCCACCCAGATCCTTGACCACGGTGCGGGTGTCCAGCGGATTGAGCGCGTTACCCCAGAACCAGTTCTGCCGAGCGGTCTGTTCGAACCACGGTTGCCATTGTTCGGGACGGGAAAACAGGCGCACGGTGGCGAGCATCAAATGATGAAAGCCGAAGACGTGGGCGATCGAGCTGTCGACCTTGGCGAACTCGCGCACGACTTGCAGGGTTTCGCTCCAGCGCGCGCCGAGGCCGCCGTAACGGGTGGGAATGCTCAGGGCCAGCAGACCGCTGTCGCGCAGGGCGTCGCGTTCGGCTTTCGGCGTGCCGCCGCGTTCGTCGCGTTCGACGGCAGTCAGGGCAAATTCGGCGGCCAGTTGTCGGGCGGTCTGCAAGGGGGAGAGCAGGGTGCTTTGCGGTTTGGCGGTCACTCGGTCTTCCTCAGGCGTTGGCTTTGGCGGGCAGTACATCGTTGGCGATCATTTCGCCAAACGGCCCGGTGAGGTTGGTGACACCGCGTCCGGCCAGGCTTGCATACGGCTCGGGCAGCAGCGGGAAGACCAGCTCGGCAAAGCGGTAGGCCTCTTCGAGATGCGGATAGCCGGAGAAGATGAAACTCTCGATGCCCAGGTCCGTGTACTCCTTGATTCGCGCTGCCACTTGCTGCGGATCGCCGACCAGTGCGGTACCGGCACCGCCGCGCACCAGGCCGACGCCGGCCCACAGGTTGGGGGCGATTTCCAGGTTGTCACGGCGCCCGTCGTGCAGGGCGGCCATGCGCCGCTGGCCTTCGGAGTCAAAGCGCGAAAAGGATTTCTGCGCGGCCTCGATGGTTTCGTCGCTGATGTGTTCGATCAGTTTGTCGGCGGCTTTCCAGGCTTCTTCGGCGGTCTCGCGCACGATCACGTGCAGGCGGATGCCGAACTTCACCTTGCGTCCGTGACGGGCGGCGCGTTCGCGTACATCGGCGAGTTTCTCGGCGACGGCGGCCGGTGGTTCACCCCAGGTCAGGTACACGTCGACCTGCTCGGCGGCCAGATCGTGAGCCGCGTCGGAGGAACCGCCGAAGTACAGCGGCGGATAGGGTTTCTGCACCGGCGGATAGAGCGCCTTGGCATTCTGTACTTTCAGGTGTTTGCCTTCGAAATCCACCGCCTCGCCTTGCAACACCCGGCGCCAGATCTTGAGGAATTCGTCGGTGACTTCGTAGCGTTCGCTGTGGCTGAGGAAGCTGCCGTCGCCACGGTTCTCGTCCGGGTCGCCGCCGGTCACGACGTTGATCAGCAAGCGGCCATTGGACAGTCGATCAAGGGTTGCGGCCATGCGCGCCGAGACGGTCGGCGAGATGATCCCCGGACGGATCGCCACCAGATAACGCAAGCGCTCGGTCAGCGGCACCAGCGCCGAGGCGATCACCCACGAATCTTCGCAGGAACGCCCTGTGGGAATCAGCACGCCGTGATAGCCAAGGCTGTCGGCGGCCTGCGCAACTTGTTTCAGGTAACTGAGGGTGACCGGGCGCGCGCCTTGGGTGGTGCCCAGATAGTGACCGTCGCCGTGGGTCGGCAGGAACCAGAAAACATCCATGAACAGCTCCTCAGGCGATTTTCAGCAAGGGTTTGAGGTGAGCACCGAACAGCGGGGCGGCACGTTCGGCGGCCAGACGGATGCGCGCCTTGAGCGGTTCGCTGGTGATCTGGTAGTCGGCGAAATCGGCTTCGGTGGCGTACACGCCAATCGGCAGGGTCACGGCCTGGAAGAAACTGAACAGCGGGCGCAACTGGTGATCGAGGACCAGCGCATGGCGTTCGCTGCCACCGGTGGCAGCGAGCAGCACAGGCGTGTCGATCAGCGCATTCAGGTCGATCAGGTCGAACAAATGCTTGAGCAAGCCCGGATAGGAGCCGCGATACACCGGCGCGGCGACGATCAGCAGGTCAGCCTGTTCGATGGCTTGCAGTTCGGCTTCGATCTCGGCGGGCAGTTCCTGACGGGACAGTGCGGCGCCGAGTGGGCGGGCGATGTCGCCGAGTTCGATCAAATGGCTCTCGATCGGCAAGTGACCGGACAATTCGGTCAGCAGAGCCTGAGTCAGCACCAGCGTGCGCGATGGACGCCAGGTTCCGCCGGACAAGGCGACGACTTTCAATGGACGCGACATGATCAGTTCCTTTTTCAACAGTTGCTCGGCGAGCAGTGAGTAGTCACTGGAGCAGAGCAAGCGCTGTACCAATTCCTGTAAGGCCCGTATCCCGGGGCTTTGAGCGTTGTCGGTAGCTGCACTCATGTGACTTTCAGGCCGGTTTGTTGAACCGCTGTTGCCTGGGAAACAGTTGCTGGAGCAACAGTGCCGATCGCGATGAAGGATTTATAAGGGCTGATTGTTATTCCGTAAAAGACTGTTAATTGATATTGATAGATTGTTTTTGAATATTCGAAGCCGATCTGTCGGAAACCTGATAGCCACTATTGAGAGCGTTGATTTCTGCCACGACGAGCCCGGGCGTAGCCTTTCTCCATCGACCCACATTGCTCGCCAGGACGCTCCCATGAATCGTTTACTGACTGTTTCCCTGATGCTCGCTGTCTCCGTTCTCGCCGGTTGCGCGAGCCATGTTTCCCCGGAACTTCGCCCCTACACGGCGGAAGAAACTCGCGAACTGGCCCTCGAAAGCCTGAACCGTCGCGGCTTGTCGTTCGAGGAATATCAGGTGAAAAAAGCCGAATTGCTCGGCCAGCCACAGAAGACTTTCGGGTTTGATAACAAGGGTGAAATGAGCGCGGAGCGGGCCGTACAGCTGCACGGTCGTCCTAGCTGATCCGTAACTGTACTGCTCGAAGTTTTACCTAACTGTCCGTGGGTTTGCGCGACGCCGTGGGATAGGGTCAACACCTGAATGACCCTGACGGACTGCCTGCCATGACTCTCTCGCTCGACCTGTTGCTGGGCTTTGCCCTGTTTGCCCTTGTCACCTCGATCACACCGGGTCCGAACAACACCATGTTGCTGGCATCGGGCGTGAATTTCGGCTTTAACCGCACCATTCCCCATATGCTCGGCATTACTTGCGGCTTTTTTGTGCTGGTGGTGGCAGTGGGTTTCGGGCTGGGGGCGGTGTTCCAGACTTATCCACTTCTTTATACGGTTCTGCGTTACGTCGGCGCGGCGTACTTGCTGTACCTGGCATGGAAAATCGCTCACTCCGGCCCGGTCGGCGAAAGTGAGTCAGGCGAGGCGAAACCCATCAGTTATCTCGGCGCGGCTGCCTTCCAGTGGGTCAATCCCAAGGCGTGGATCATGGCGATTGGCGCCATCAGCACCTACACGCCGATGCAGGGTTATTTCACCAACGTGATCGTGATTGCCGCGGTGTTCGCCATCATCAACCTGCCGAGCGTCGGCGTCTGGGCGGCGTGCGGGACCCTGCTGCGCAACGTGCTCAAGGATCGCCGCTGGTTGCGGGTGTTCAACTGGGGCATGGCGGCGCTGCTGGTGATTTCGCTGTATCCGTTGCTCCTTGAAAGCTTTAGCTGACGCAGTGCTACAACCGCCGGCCCGATGCCTGTTAAAGTCGCGTTCAGGAGCGTTCCTACGCACTTTTAAATGAAGTTGTTCTTCTTTAACGGCATCCGATCAGGTATTGATGACGCTCTCGAACCCGGACGCAGCTCACAAGGCTGCGTCGCGCCGTTTGTAGACACGAGCTTCCTGATCCCGGAACACGCTCTGCGAGTCTTTTTATGAACACACGTCCGCTGTATTTCGATTACGCCGCCACCACTCCGGTGGACGAGCGGGTCATCCAGGTGATGATCGAGTGTCTGGGTTTTAACGGTAACTTCGGCAACCCGGCCTCCAGTTCTCACGCCTTCGGCCAGCAGGCCCGGCAAACGGTCGAGAACGCCCGCCGACAGGTGGCCGAACTGGTCGGCGCCCAGGCGCAACAGATTGTCTGGACTTCCGGTGCGACCGAATCCAACAACCTTGCTCTCAAAGGCGTGGCCCAGGCACGTGGCGTGTCCGGCGGCCACATCATCACCAGTCAGATCGAACATAAGGCCATCCTCGACACTGCCCGGCAATTGCAGGACGCCGGTGTCGCCGTGACCTATCTGGTGCCGGACGCCGACGGCCTGATCACCCCGCAAGCGGTCAGCGAAGCGATGTGCGACGACACCTTTCTGGTGTCGCTGATGCTGGTCAACAATGAACTTGGCACCGTCAACGACATCCCGGCCATCGGCGAAGTGGTGCGGGGACGCGGTGCGTTGTTCCATGTCGATGCGGCGCAAGGCGCCGGCAAGGTCGCGATCGATCTGGTGCAATGGCCGGTGGATCTTATGTCGTTTTCGGCGCACAAACTCTATGGCCCCAAAGGCATCGGTGCGCTGTACGTCGGCCCGCGTGCGCAGCAGCGTTTGCAGGCGCAGATTCACGGTGGCGGCCATGAGGGCGGCTTGCGTTCCGGTACGCTGGCGACTCACCAGATTGCCGCCATGGGCTCGGCCTTTGCCCTGGCCGCTGAAGCGTTCGATGACGAGAAAAAGACCATCGTCGCGTTGCGCGAGCGCCTGCTCGAACAACTGTTGAGCCTGCCCGGCGTGCGCCTTAACGGCAGCGCCGCCCAGCGCATCCCGCATACCTTGAGCCTGACGTTCAGCGAAGGTGAGTTCAACCCGGCGGCGCTGAGCCATTCGATCGCGTTTTCTGCGACTTCGGCCTGCAACTCCGCCAGCAACACACCGTCCCACGTTTTGCTGGCACTGGGTCACGACGCCCACCTGGCTGGGCGTACGATTCGCCTGAGCCTCGGCCGTTTCACCACTGCCGAGGACATCGACAAGGCTGTAGATCTGATCAAGACCGCCTGCGCCAGTGCTCCGGCATTCTGGGCGACAGGGCTTTAACGAGCCGGCTTCGAACGGCACCGAACAATAACGATGAAGTGATTGGCAGGAGACACGATGAGTACCCAGACTTTGACCGAAGGAACGGTTCCCCAGCGCCTGGCGCACACCCGCGAACTGATGCGTCGCGAAGGCATCCACGCACTGCTGGTGCCGTCCGCCGACCCACACCTGTCGGAATACCTGCCGGGTTACTGGCAGGGGCGGCAATGGTTGTCGGGTTTCCATGGCTCGGTGGGGACATTGATTGTCACCCCCGATTTCGCCGGGGTCTGGGCTGACAGTCGTTACTGGGAACAAGCGACCAAGGAACTCAAGGGCAGCGGCATCGAGCTGGTCAAGTTGCAACCGGGCCAGCCGAGCCCGCTGGACTGGCTCGCCGAGCAAACGCCGGAAGGTGGTGTGGTCGCGGTCGATGGCGCGGTAATGGCCGTGGCGTCCGCGCGGACCCTGGGCAGCAAGCTCGAAGCACGTGGCGCCAGCCTGCGTACCGACCTCGACCTGTTGAGCGAAGTCTGGAGCGACCGTCCGAGCCTGCCAAATGCGCCGATCTATCAACATTTGCCGCCGCAGGCGACCGTCAGCCGTGGCGAGAAGCTCGCCCAGCTGCGTGAAACCCTGCAGGAACGCGGCGCCGATTGGCACTTCATCGCCACCCTCGACGACATCGCCTGGCTGTTCAACCTGCGTGGCGGCGATGTGTCGTTCAACCCGGTATTCGTTTCTTTTGCCTTGATCGGTCAGCAACAGGCCACGCTGTTTGTGGCGTTGAGCAAGGTCGACGCGCAGCTGCGCGCGGTGCTGGAAAAGGACGGCGTAACCCTGCGTGACTACAGCGAGGTTGCTGATGCCCTGGCTGCGATCCCGAACGGCGCGAGCCTGTTGGTGGACCCGGCGCGGGTAACCAGCGGTCTGCTGGGCAACCTCGACAGTGGCGTGAAACTGGTCGAAGGTTTGAATCCGACTACGTTGGCCAAATCACAAAAAAGCCCGGCGGATGCCGAGCACATCCGCCAGGCGATGGAGCAGGACGGCGCCGCGCTGTGCGAGTTTTTCACCTGGCTGGAGTCGGCCTGGGGTCGTGAGCGCATTACCGAGCTGACCATTGACGAGAAGCTCACGGCGGCCCGTGAGCGTCGCCCGGATTATGTGTCGCTGAGTTTCAACACCATTGCCGCCTACAACGCCAACGGCGCGATGCCGCACTACCACGCCACTCCGGAAGAACACGCGGTGATCGAGGGGGACGGCTTGCTGCTGATCGACTCCGGTGGCCAATACCTGGGCGGTACCACCGATATCACGCGCATGGTGGCCGTCGGTACGCCGAGCGAAGAGCAGAAACGTGACTGCACCCGAGTGTTGAAAGGCGTGATTGCGTTGTCCCGCGCGCATTTCCCGAAAGGCATTCTGTCGCCGCTGCTGGATGCGATTGCCCGTGCGCCGATCTGGGCCGAAAACGTGGATTACGGCCATGGCACCGGTCACGGCGTGGGGTATTTCCTCAATGTGCACGAAGGTCCGCAGGTGATCGCCTATCAGGCTGCGCCAGCACCACAAACCGCCATGCAGCCGGGGATGATCACTTCCATCGAGCCGGGCACTTATCGTCCGGGCCGCTGGGGTGTGCGCATCGAGAACCTGGCGATGAACGTCCTGGCGGGAAGCAGCGAGTTCGGCGAGTTCCTCAAGTTCGAAACCCTGACCCTGTGCCCGATCGACACTCGCTGCCTGGAACCGTCCTTGCTCACGCAGGAAGAGAAGCAGTGGTTCAATGCCTATCACGCCGAGGTGCGCGAGCGTTTGAGCCCGTTGCTTGATGGCGCGGCACTGGAATGGCTGAAAACGCGTACTGCCGCTATTTAAAAGGCTGAAGCTCGGGCGCTGCTGCCAGCGCCTGAGTCATGTACTCGACAAACGCGTTGACCCTGGCGGACTGGCGACGGTTCGCCGGGGACACGGCGTGTATCGGCAGTGATCGGGTCTGATAGTCCTGCAACAGGGCGACCACCCTGCCGGACTTCAAATCCTCGCTGAACAGCCAGATCGGCGACAGCGAAATCCCCAACCCTCCCAAGACCATTTCGCGGATCGCCTCGGAGTTGTTGCTCTGGGCATTGCCTTTGATACGCACCTCGTGACGTTGGCCATCCTTTTCGTAAGTCCACAGGTTCTGCGATTCGAGCAGGTTGAATTGCAGGCAGTTGTGCTGCGCCAAATCCTGTGGCGATTGCGGATGTTCATGGCATTGCAGATAGGCAGGTGCTGCAACGGTGACGCGGTGGGTGGTGCCGATTCGGCGGGCGATCATGCCGCTGTCGTTCAACTCGCCTATGCGCAGGCTGACATCCAGACCTTCGCTGACCAGATCCAGGTTCTGGTCGTTCAGATGCAGGTCAATCTGCACTTGCGGGTAGCGCTCAAGAAAACCGGGCAGGCGCGAGGCAATCTGTAGCCGGCCGAAGCTCACTGATGAGCCGATCCGCAGGGGGCCGGCGACCGTTTCCCTGCCGGACTGGAAACTGTGTTCGGCAGCGTCCACGGCCGCGAGGATATTTCGGCATTCGTTGTAGTACCGCTGGCCTTCATCGGTCAGCGACAACTTGCGCGTGCTGCGGGCAATCAGCCTGCCGCCCAGTTGGGTTTCAAGGGCGCGCAGAACTTTGCTGATGGTGGGTTGGGTGGTCTGCAGCTCCCGGGCCACGGCGGAAAAACTGCCGCGCTCGACCACCCGGACGAAGATTGCCATTGCGTTGAGCTTGTCCACGGAGCGCCTCATCCATGCCGGTTTGGCATGATCACTATAATCATTCGGCTTCTTATCGGCATGAGTCCGTTGAGAGAACATGGTTTCACTTTCTCCCACAGGAACGACCGAAATGACTGACTCAATGCACATGCGCGCGCTGATGGTGGAGACCGCTAACGGTCCGCTACGCTTGGTTTCCCTTGAACGCCCCGTGGCGGGCGCCGGACAGGTATTGGTGCGGATCAAGGCCAGCGGCGTGAATCCGCTGGATCTTAAAATCCGTGCAGGGCAGGCCGCCCATGCCCGACAGCCTTTGCCGGCGGTGTTGGGGCTGGATCTGGCGGGGGTCATCGAAGCGGTAGGTGAGGGCGTGCAGGGCTGGGCGCCGGGTGATGAAATTTATGCGTTGGCAACCGGCATTGGAGGCGCGCAGGGTTCGCTGGCCGAATTTGCGGTGGTTGATGCGCGTCTTTTGGCACATAAGCCGGCCAACCTGAGCATGCGCGAGGCCGCAGGTTTGCCGCTGGTGTTGATTACGGCGTGGGAAGGGTTGGTTGATCGGGCACGGATGAGTGCCGGGCAAAAGGTATTGATTCACGGTGGAGCGGGTGGCGTCGGGCATGTGGCGGTGCAAATTGCCCGCGCGGTTGGTGCCGAAGTTTTTGCGACGGGCTCTGCGGGGCAACGCGGAATAATTGAGGGTTATGGTGCGACGTTCATTGATTACCGTGAAATGTCGGTCGAAGACTATGTCCGCGAGTACACGGCGGGGGAGGGGTTCGACATCGTTTATGACACGGTAGGCGGTGAAACGCTGGATGCGTCGTTCAAGGCTGCGCGGATCTACCACGGCCATGTCTTGAGTTGCCTGGGCTGGGGGCAGCATAGTCTGGCGCCGCTGTCCTTCCGGGGTGCGACCTACTCCGGCGTATTTACCTTGTTGCCGCTGCTGACTGGAAAGGGTGGCGAGCACCATGGCGAGATCCTGCGCCAGGCTGCCTTGTTGATCGAGGCCGGGGAGGTGAAGCCGTTGCTCGATGCACGTCGGTTCACGCTTGAGTCAGCCGGTGAGGCCCATGAACTGCTTTCATCGAAAGCAGCTCAGGGACGTCTGGTGGTCGAGATCTAGCGCAGGGCCTCTTCAACGAAGTCGAGCCGATCCTGACCGAAGAACAACTGGTTGCCGATGAACATGCTCGGCGCACCGAAGACGCCACGCTTCACGGCTGTCTCGGTGTTGTCCTTGAGGGCGGCCTTGACCGTTTCATCATTGGTCAATGCCAGTACGTGCTCAGGATTGAAGCCATGCTCTGTCAGTACCGTGGCAACCGTTGCTGGTTCATCGAGGCTGCGACCTTCCACCCACAGCGCTTTGAACAGGCAGTCGATGAAGGCAAGGAAGCGCTCCGGGTGTCGCAATTGAATGCCGGTCACCGCCCGCATCAACATCAGGGTGTTGATCGGGAAATGCGGATTGAATTTAAGGGGCACGCCGTAGCGTTTGGCGTAGCGGTCGAGATCCTGAAACATGTAGCGGCCCTTGGCCGGGATCATCGCCGGTGAAGCATTGCCGGTGGCTTTGAACACACCGCCCAGCAACATCGGGATATAGATCAGCTGGCTGCCGGTCTTGGCGCAGATTCCTGGCAGTTGGGTATACGCCAGATAGGTGGCGGGGCTGCCAAGGTCGAAGTAGAACTCCACGGTTTTGTTCATGGTCGCTGCACTCATTGTTGTTATTGGAAGGGATTACCAGCGTTCGTTCCAGGGGCGCAGATCCAGCTCGAAGGTCCAGGCATCCCTTGGCTGGGCGTGCAGGTACCAATAGTTCTCGGCGATGTGTTCGGGATTGAGAATACCGTCCTGATCCTTGGTTGCGTACTTGTCGGGGAAGTTGCTGCGGATGAAGTCGGTGTCGATGGCGCCGTCGACCACGATGTGCGCGACGTGAATGTTCATCGGGCCGAGCTCCCGGGCCATGCTTTGCGCCAGTGCACGGATGCCATGCTTGGCTCCGGCGAATGCGGCAAATCCGGAGGCCCCGCGCAGTCCGGCGGTAGCACCGGTGAACAGAATGGTGCCGCGCTGGCGGGTGACCATGCGCTTGGCCACTTCACGGGCATTGAGGAACCCTGAGAAGCAAGCCATTTCCCAGATCTTGAAATACTTGCGTGCGGTTTCTTCAAGAATGCTGCAAGGCACGTTGGCACCAATGTTGAAAACGAAAGCTTCAATCGGCCCGAGACGGGTTTCGATATCTTCGATCAAGGCGATCACGTCTTCTTCCTTGCGCGCATCGCAGGCAAAACCGTGGGCTTCGCCGCCGTCTTCCTGAATGGCTTCCACCAATGGCTGCAATTTGTCGGCGCTGCGTCGCGTGACGCAAGCGATGAAACCTTCCTTGGCGAACCGCCTGGCGATGGCGCCGCCGGTGGCATCCCCTGCACCGACAACCAATACGACCTTCTTGTTATTCATGGTGGCTCCATTTAGTAAACGATCGTTAAGTGAACGAACGTTATGCTAGGATCCGCTCAGCGTCAAGGCAGTCAATTGCGAGGACAAATGCATGCGTTACTCCGCTGGTCACAAGATGGAAACCAAAGAAAAGCTGCTACAGAGCAGTTCGTTGTCTGCGAAAAAAACCGGGTTTTCAACGATGGGCGTCGACGGTTTGATGAAGGCTATCGGCCTGAGTGGCGCGGCGTTCTACAGCCACTTTTCGTCCAAGGATGCTTTGTTTGCGGCTATCGTCGAGCGCGAGTTGTGCCAGAGTCTGGAGCGGTTGGGTGGGCGAGGAGCTCAAGATCGTGAACGGTTGGAGCGATGCCTGACGCTGTATCTGAGCATGGCTCATGTCGAACAACCTGAGTTGGGCTGCGCATTGCCTGCGTTGGGCGCTGAGATTGCACGGTCGGATGTTGCCGTGCGGGAACAGGCCGAGCTGTGGATTTGTCGGCTTCAGGAAAGTTGGGCGCAGATTCTGGAGAGCGACAGCCTGGCCTGGGCCATTTTGTCGCAATGTGTCGGCGCGTTGGTGGTGGCGCGGATGTTGGCGTCCCCGCAGATTCAGCAGCGGGTGTTGGAATCCAGTCACGAAGAGATCGGCCGCCAGCTCGCCGTTCAGCGAGCACAATAGCGGCGGCGTTTTATTTGCAGATGACGATCATGCTTCGGCTGGTGTAGCCGGCGGGGTTGAGACCAAAGGGATAGTCACCCGGCTCTTCCACTGCATCCCCGGATTTGGCGATGACTTTGTAACCCTTCGGCGCACAGGAGTTGGCGGCGCTGGCGTAGCACTTGTCCCAGGAAGAAGAGAGCCCTGAACAGTTGATGTGCAGTCCTTTTTTGCCATGCTTTACCTGAGCCTTGGAGGTCGCCGCGCATCCCGAGATGGCGAGTACGGCGATCAGTATCAAAATTCGTTTCATTACCGTCCTTATGGCGGCCTCGAGTCTGGCGCTCGGGTCTGCCTGCATTCGCTCTCGCTTGACGCGTTCCGATATCCCTATCCGAAAAAGTCCATATCTGGCACTGAGTTGCGAAGCTAAACATGGCCTAAATGAGAGGCAAATGCCAGACCTTCGTTACAACCGCTTTCAATCCGCCGCAATCACGGGCTTGGCATGGTTGCCCATGGTCATCGTTGCACCGACGGACGCCAGAATAATGCACAGGATGGCCATCCATTGTGACAAGGAGAGGTATTCCTGGAGGAACAGAAGGCCTGATAGCGCACCGAATGCAGGTTCGATACTCATCAGCGTACCGAAGGTGCGAGCAGGCATGCGGGTCAGGGCAACCATTTCCAGGGTATAGGGCAGGGCCGTGGATAGAATCGCGACACCAATAGCTATCGGGATCAATGACGGCGTCAGCAATGCGGCACCGGCGTGGACGATCCCGATGGGCGCGACGAACAGGGCTGCGATCATCACTCCCAGTGCAGCGGTGGTTACACCGTTGTCGGCGCCGGCCTTCTGGCCGAAGAGAATGTAAAGCGCCCAGCAAACGCCAGCGCCAAGCGCATAGGCCACACCGGTAAGGTCGAGACCCGCTGTTGTTGCACCTGTTGGTATCAATAGCAGCAATCCGACGGCGGCGAGGGCAATCCAGAGGAAATCGATTGCACGACGGGAGGCGTATATGGCGACTGCCAGCGGTCCAGTGAATTCCAGAGCAACCGCAATGCCGAGCGGCACGGTGCGCAAGGACATATAAAAGAGGAAGTTCATGCCGCCCAACGCCATCCCGTACACGATTACGGTGCGCAGCGATCTGGCGGTCAGCTTTGCCCTCCAGGGTCTCAGCAATAGCAACATGATTACGCTGGCGAATATCAGGCGTAGCGTCGTTGTGCCTTGGGCGCCGATGATGGGGAACATGCTTTTGGCCAGGGAGGCGCCCGACTGAATCGATGCCATGGCGATCAATATCAGGCCAACCGGAAACAGGATGGATACAAGACTGCGGGGTTGGTCGTTCATTGCGCGGCATCGTCCGATAGTAAAGGCTGTAGAGGGCACTAACTGAGTGATGGGCAATATACTGCGCATTCGCTGGTGTTGCGTCTATATATAAGCGGGCTTTTTGAGTCGACTGATAGAAAAATCAAATTAGGGCTTGACGGCAGATTCTGGAGGCCTATAATTCGCCCCACTTCCGGCGCAGTCGAAACGGAAAACTCCTTGAGATTCAACGAGTTACGCAGTTTTCGGCAGTGGCTCGCTTCAGGTCATCGAAGCCTGGAAGGCG
>NZ_JBSVWF010000042.1:0-56153 GCF_054071635.1 Pseudomonas sp. SDO52101_S400
TGCCGTAAGCGTCATCGCCCTTGCCGCCGATCATGGTGTCCAGGCCTGCGCCGCCGTTGAGCTGGTTGTTGCCGTCGTTGCCGATCAGCACGTTGTTCAACGAGTTGCCGATACCGTCGATGTTGGCCGTGCCGGTCAGGGTCAGGTTCTCGACGTTGGCGCCCAGGGTGTAGGTGATCGACGCTTTGACGGTGTCGATTTCGCTGGCCAGGGTGCTGGTCTCGACCACGACGTCACCGACGTTGTCGACGATGTAGGTGTCGTTGCCGGTGCCGCCGGCCATGTAGTCGGCGCCCAGGCCGCCATCGAGGATGTTGTTGCCCGAGTTGCCGGTGATGCGGTTGTCCAGCGAGTTGCCGGTGCCGTTGAGGTTGGCAGTGCCGATCAGGTTCAGCCACTCGACGTTGGCGCCCAGGGTGTAATCGATCGAAGCGTTGACGGCGTCGATCTCCGAGGCCGAGGTGCCGGTTTCAATGACCACGTCGCCGATGTTGTCGACGTAGTAGCTGTCGTTGCCGGCGCCGCCGTTCATGATGTCGGCACCTGCACCGCCGTCGAGGACGTTGGAACCGCTGTTGCCGGTCAGCACGTTGTCCAGGCTGTTACCGGTCAGGTTGATGTGAGCGGAACCGGTCAACACGCCGTCTTCGACGTTGGCGCTCAGGGTGTAGCTGACGGAGGCCTGGACCAGATCGTGGCCTTCGTTGAGGTTTTCCACCACGGTGTCGCCGACGTTGTCGACGATGTAGGTGTCGTCGCCGGTGCCGCCGATCAGGGCGTCAGCGCCCGCGCCGCCGTTGAGTACGTCATTGCCGGCGCCGCCTTGCAGGGTGTTGGCGTCGGCGTTGCCGATCAGCACGTTGTCCAGCGCGTTGCCCAATACGGTGAAGGCTCCGGCGGCATACAGACTGACGTTCTCGACGTTCTGCAGGTTGCTCAGGTTCAGGTCGATCACGTTGTTCTGCGCGGTGGCAGCGTAAACGATGGCCAAGGTGTCGTTGCCTTCGTTGGCGTTTTCCTGGACCAGTGCCAGTTCGCCGGCCTGATCGATGCCGTAAGCGTCATCGCCCTTGCCGCCGATCATGGTGTCCAGGCCTGCGCCGCCATTGAGCTGGTTGTTGCCGTCGTTGCCGATCAGCACGTTGTTCAGCGAGTTGCCGATGCCGTCGATGTTGGCGGTGCCGGTCAGGGTCAGGTTTTCCAGGTTGGCGCCCAGAGTAAACGAAACCGAAGATCTGACAGTGTCGATTTCACTGGCAATGGTGCTGGTTTCAACGACGTAATCGCCGACGTTATCGACGATGTAGGTGTCGTTGCCGGTGCCGCCGGCCATGTAGTCGGCACCCGCGCCACCGTCGATGATGTTGTTGCCCGAGTTGCCGGTGATACGGTTGCCCAGTTCGTTGCCGGTGGCATTGAGATTGGCGCTGCCGATCAGGTTCAGGTTTTCGACGTTGGCACCCAGGGTGTAATCGATCGAGGAGTTGACCGTGTCGATTTCCGAGGCCAGGGTGCTGGTTTCGACGACTACGTCGCCGACATTGTCGACATAGTATGTGTCGTTGCCAGCACCGCCGATCATGGTGTCGGCGCCCTCGTTGCCAACCAGCAGGTTATCCAGCGCGTTACCGGTCAGCACGTCGTCAAACGCAGAGCCGACGGCGTTTTCAATCTTGGTACCCCAGGCGATGGTCAGACCGTTGTTGATGGCCGTCAACGTGTTGAGGTCGAGGAAGCTCTTGCCGATGTTGCTGAATTGGCCTTCATTCAGGTTGATTTTCACCCCGGCCAATTGATTGGTGCCGTCGATGGTATCGACACCGCCCGAGTCCCAGATTGTCTCGAATACTGACTGGGTGGGTGCCCAGCTGTAAGTCGTGTTGCCGGCCTGCCAGTGCGTGTTGGCACCATAAAGGTTCTGGATCGCGAGGATGTCCAGAAGCATCGGAGTGGTCGGCTGGTACGAGTACGAGTCGTTGTAGCTCATGATGGTGTAACGGACATCGTCCACGGACGGATCGATGATCGTCGGGTTCAAGGCGCTCGCCGAGAAGGGGTGCTTGAGGCCGATTGCATGGCCGATCTCGTGCATGAACGTCAGGTAATCGTACGAGCCCTTGACCGGCGACAGGCTGCTGGTCTCCGGACCAATCCACACATCCCCGCCTTTTGGGGTCTCGTCAGGCAGGTAAGCCCACGCAGCCGTTTTGTCGTCCATCGACGCGTAACCGCCAAAGCGCAGGTCGCCGACGTTGACGATGTTGTCACTGGTCTTGTTGAACAGGATGTTGGCGACGGAACTCCAGGAATCGAGCGCATTGGAAACGGCGGTCTGCTGAGCGGCTGTCAGCGAGTACGAATCCAGATACTCGTTTTTCGAGCTGTAGTTGATCGCGAAATACGAAACACCCGGTGTCATGAAACTGTAGGTCAGCAGAGTAACAGCGGTGGGATCGCTCCACTTGACGCTCTCCCATTTTGTACCGCCAATGAGGCTGTTGACGGGGGCGGAGCCAGTCAGGGACGCGGACCAAGTTTCGGTGTAACCAGTAGGACGAGGCATGTGGATTTCCTGGATGGGCTGCGGTCCTTCCTGAATGCGACCGCTACAAAAAAAGGCGATTCTGCACCAGAAACGTTACGTTTGACATCATCTAGCCACTACTTTCTGATCGATGGCGTCAAATAACTGACCGGGCGATCTGTATCGGCGAGTCGAGTAGAATCCTGAAGCTCTTTCACCGCCTTTCGTCTACTACAGGCCCTCGATTTCCATGACCGCTCCCCACTCCCAACTGATCCGCGAAACCTTCCCCGTCGGCCCGTTGCAGTGCAACTGCACGATCATCGGCGACCCGATCACGAAGAAAGCCATCGTCGTCGACCCGGGGGGCAACCCCGACCTGATCATGGCGCGCCTTGATGCGCTGGGTCTGAAAGTGGTGAGCATCATCCACACCCATGCGCATCTCGATCACTTTCTGGCTTCCGGGCAGATGAAAGAAAAAACCGGTGCAACCCTGCACTTGCACAAAGAAGATCAGTTCCTGTGGGACAACCTGGAGATGCAATGCCAGATGTTCGGCGTGCCCTACACCCCGGTGCCATCCCCGGATCGCTGGCTGAGCGACGACGAAGAGCTGGCCTGCGGCTGCGGCGTGGCGCTGCACACGCCGGGGCATACACCCGGTTCCATGAGCTTTTGGTTTTCCGAGGCTAAGCTGTTGATTGCCGGCGACACGTTGTTCCGGCGCGGAGTAGGGCGCACGGATTTGTGGGGCGGCGATCAGGCGACCATCGTGCGATCGATCAAGCAGCGGCTATATACATTGGACGAAGACGCGATCGTTGTGGCTGGACATGGCCCGGACACACGTCTGGGTGATGAAATGCGGGAAAATCCGTTCGTGCGCGCCTAAACATTTTGTCACGAGTGCCCGGCGGAATTTTTGTGCATTGTCATGATCCAACGCCCGCAAAGGTCCATTGCCAAACGGCCGTTGCACCACAGAATGCAAAAAAGTAGGAGCTCTCCATGTTCACCACGCGTCGTTTGATAATTGTCGCTACTGCCGTCGCCGTGCTGTCCGGCTGCGCCTCGCCCAACCCGTATGACAATCAGGGCCAGGCCGACGGTGGCTCCCAGGGCATGAGCAAAACCGCCAAGTACGGTGGCCTCGGTGCACTGGCCGGCGCGTTGGCCGGTGCTGCCATCGACCACAACAACCGCGGCAAGGGCGCCTTGATCGGCGCCGCTGTCGTCGGTGCTTCGGCAGCCGGTTACGGTTACTACGCCGACCAGCAAGAAAAGAAACTGCGCGCCAGCATGGCCAACACTGGTGTTGAAGTGCAGCGTCAGGGCGATCAGATCAAGCTGATCATGCCGGGCAACATCACCTTCGCTACTGATTCGGCAAACATCGCCCCAAGCTTCTACCAGCCGCTGAACAACCTGGCCGGCTCGCTCAAGGAGTTCAGCCAGAATCAGATCGAGATCGTCGGCTACACCGACAGCACCGGCAGCCGCCAGCACAACATGGACCTGTCCCAACGTCGCGCGCAGAGCGTGGCGACCTACCTGACCTCGCAAGGCGTCAGCGGTGCCAACCTGTCGGCCCGCGGTGCCGGTCCGGATAATCCGATTGCCAGCAACGGTGACGTCAACGGTCGGGCGCAGAACCGCCGCGTTGAAGTCAACCTGAAGGCAATCCCGGGTCAGCAGTACGGTGGTCAGCAGCAACAGCAGCCAGGCACGGTTCAGCAGTACCCGTAACCGTCAGGCACAAAAAAGCCCCCGGACAAGTGATTGTCCGGGGGCTTTTTATTTGCGCTGAAGGCTGATTACTTCTTCAGGCCGTAATGCTCATCGAGCATGCCCGGCGAGTTCGGCGTCTTCGGGGCGTAGTCACGCGGCGGCTCCTGATTGCGCGGTGGCGTCAGACGTTCGCGCGGGGCCTGCGCAGCCTCTGCGTGCAGAGAGGCGAGCAGACGTTGGCGGGTCTGTTCGTCCAGGGCCAGACGATTGGCGCCATCGGCGAGGTGATCCTGCACTTCCTGATAGCTCTGGGTCAGTTTCTTGACCAGATTGGCGGTGCTGTTGAAGTGGGTCACCACTTCGTTCTGATAACTGTCGAAACGTTCCTGAATGTCGTCCAGTTGACGCTGTGTGCGGCTGGGCGCGGCGTTCGGCGCAACGCGTGCGATCAGGAAACCAATGGCGACACCCACAACCAGGGCAAGAGTCGGTAACAACCAAACTAAGAGCGAGTGTTCCACGAGTCCTTCCTCTATAAACGGCTTTGCTTTACGTTAACGGCTCGAACCTGCGCTGTATACCGCGATTCACTCGCAATAGATTGGCACAGACAATTTGCTAGACGAGTCGACCCGATTCGAGGTCACGGAGTTCCTTCCTTGCTGATGCGTGAAACCCCTGTAGTGATTGACGGCCCGGTGGGTCAACTTGAATCTCTGTATCTGGACAGCGAGCAGCCACGCGGCATCGCGCTGATCTGCCACCCGAACCCGGTGCAGGGCGGCACCATGCTCAACAAGGTCGTCTCGACCCTGCAGCGCACCGCGCGCGACGCGGGCCTGATCACCTTGCGCTTCAACTACCGCGGCGTCGGTGCCAGCGAAGGCTCCCATGACATGGGCAGCGGTGAAGTCGACGACGCTCAGGCGGCCGCCGCATGGCTGCTGGAAAAACACCCGGATCTGCCGTTGACCCTGTTCGGTTTTTCCTTCGGTGGATTTGTTGCAGCAAGTCTCGGTGGCCGTCTCGAAGCCCAGGGCGTACAGCTCAAACATCTGTTCATGGTTGCACCGGCGGTGATGCGCCTGGGAGATCAGGATCAGTTGCCGCAGCAGGGCGAACTGACGGTGATCCAGCCGGAAACCGACGAAGTGATCGATCCGCAACTGGTCTACGACTGGTCTGACAAACTCCAGCGCCCCCATGAGCTGCTGAAAGTGGCAGAATGCGGACACTTTTTTCATGGCAAGCTGACCGATCTCAAGGATCTGATCCTGCCGCGTCTCTCGAATTGATTGCAGTCTGACAAGCGATTACCCATGACGAACCGTACCCGCATCCTCACCGGCATTACCACCACCGGCACCCCGCACCTGGGCAACTACGCCGGCGCCATCCGCCCGGCGATTCTCGCCAGCCGCGACAGCAATGCCGACTCGTTCTACTTCCTGGCTGACTATCACGCCCTCATCAAGTGCGATGACCCGCTGCGCATCCAGCGCTCGCGTCTGGAAATCGCCGCGACCTGGCTGGCCGGTGGTCTGGATGTGGATCGCGTGACCTTTTACCGTCAGTCGGACATCCCGGAAATCCCCGAGCTGACCTGGCTGCTGACCTGCGTTGCCGCCAAGGGCCTGCTCAACCGCGCCCACGCCTACAAGGCGTCGGTGGACAAGAACGTCGAGACCGGCGAAGACCCGGATGCCGGCATCACCATGGGCTTGTACAGCTATCCGGTGCTGATGGCCGCGGACATCCTGATGTTCAACGCGCACAAGGTGCCGGTCGGTCGCGACCAGATCCAGCACGTGGAGATGGCTCGCGACATCGGCCAGCGCTTCAACCACCTGTTCGGCCAGGGCAAGGAGTTCTTCACCATGCCCGAAGCGCTGATCGAGGAAAGCGTCGCCACGCTGCCGGGCCTGGACGGTCGCAAGATGTCCAAGAGCTACGACAACACCATTCCGCTGTTCTCCAGTGCCAAGGAAATGAAGGACGCGATCTCGCGGATCGTTACCGACTCCCGCGCACCGGGCGAAGCGAAAGATCCGGACAACTCGCACCTGTTCACCCTGTTCCAGGCTTTCTCCACGCCGTCGCAAGCCGACGAATTCCGCAGCGAGCTGCTGGGTGGTCTGGGCTGGGGCGAAGCGAAGAACCGTCTGTTCCAGCTGCTGGACAACGAGCTGGGCGAGTCCCGCGAGCGTTATCACCAGTTGATCGAGCGTCCGGCGGATCTGGAAGACATCCTGCAACACGGCGCCAAGAAGGCCCGTGCGGTGGCGACGCCGTTCCTCAACGAATTGCGCGAAGCGGTCGGCCTGCGTTCGTTCGTCAATCAGGTTCAGGTTGCCGCGACCACCAAGAAGAAGGCTGCGAAAGCCGCACGTTTCGTCAGCTTCCGCGAAGACGACGGCAGCTTCCGTTTCCGTCTGCTGGCGGCCGATGGCGAGCAGTTGCTGCTGTCGCGCAACTTCGCCGACGGCAAGACCGCCGGCCAGCTGACCAAACAACTGCAATCGGGTCAGGCGCTGGATGTCCGTAGCGAAAGCCTGAGCTTCAGCGTCTGGCTGGAAGGCGAGTGTGTCGGTGACAGCCCGGCGTTCGCCGACGCTGCTGCGCGAGACGCGGCCATCGAGGCCTTGCGGATCGCTCTGACACCGATTCAGGAATAATCAACGGGCCGGCCCGACCAAGGGCCGATTGCCATTCCCACGGGCCATCGCTACAGTGACGGCCCGTTTTTGTTGCCTTGCTAACGAATTATGACGCCCCTAGAACGATATCAAGCTGATCTGAAACGCCCGGACTTCTTCCATGACGCGGCGCAGGAAACTGCCGTGCGTCACTTGCAACGCCTGTACGACGATCTGATCGCGGCCGAGCAGAACAAGCCGGGTTTGCTGGGCAAACTGTTTGGCAAAAAGGATCAGACGCCGGTCAAGGGCCTGTACTTCTGGGGCGGTGTGGGTCGCGGCAAGACTTACCTGGTGGACACCTTCTTCGAAGCGCTGCCATTCAAGGAAAAGACGCGTACCCACTTCCACCGCTTCATGAAGCGCGTGCATGAAGAGATGAAGACCCTCGGCGGCGAGAAAAACCCGCTGACCATCATCGCCAAGCGTTTTGCGACGGAATCGCGGGTCATCTGCTTCGATGAATTCTTCGTCTCCGACATCACCGACGCCATGATCCTCGGCACGCTGATGGAAGAACTGTTCAAGAACGGCGTGACCCTGGTCGCCACGTCGAACATCGTGCCGGACGGCTTGTACAAGGATGGCCTGCAACGTGCGCGCTTCCTGCCGGCCATCGCGCTGATCAAGCAGAACACCGAGATCGTCAACGTCGACAGCGGCGTCGACTACCGTTTGCGTCACCTCGAGCAGGCGGAACTGTTCCACTTCCCGCTCGACGAAGCCGCGCACGAAAGCCTGCGCAAGAGCTTCCGTGCGCTGACGCCTGAATGCACGGCTGCCGTGGAAAACGATGTGCTGATCATCGAAAACCGCGAAATCCGCGCTCTGCGCACTTGCGACGACGTGGCCTGGTTCGACTTCCGCGAACTTTGCGACGGCCCGCGCAGCCAGAACGACTACATCGAACTGGGCAAGATCTTCCACGCCGTGTTGCTCAGTGGCGTGGAGCAGATGAGCGTCACTACCGACGACATCGCCCGCCGCTTCATCAACATGGTCGACGAGTTCTACGACCGTAACGTCAAGCTGATCATTTCCGCCGAAGTCGAGTTGAAAGACTTGTACACCGGCGGGCGCCTGACGTTCGAATTCCAGCGGACCCTCAGCCGTCTGCTGGAAATGCAATCCCACGAATTCCTGTCCCGGGCGCACAAGCCTTAAGCGGATTCGGCAAACAAAAAGGGCCTGCAGATGCAGGCCCTTTTTTGTGTCTGGTCGAATCGTCAGGCAGCTTGCTGGAACTGCTGTCGATACTGGTTCGGCGACAGTTCGGTGTGCTGGCGGAACAGGCGTGCAAAGAAACTCGCATCGTCGTAGCCGACTTCGTAGCTGATGGTCTTGATGCTCTTGCGGCTGCCGGAGAGCAAGCCCTTGGCGGTCTCGATGCGCAGCCGTTGCAGGTAGTGCAGAGGCTTGTCACCGGTGGCGGTCTGGAAGCGGCGCATGAAGTTGCGAATGCTCATGCCGTGCTCGCGGGCCACGTCCTCGAAGCGGAACTTGTCGGCGAAATGCTCTTCGAGCCAGTGCTGGATCTGCAGGATGATCACGTCCTGGTGCAGTTTCTGCCCGCCGAAACCGATGCGGCCCGGTGAGTAACTGCGCTGCACTTCGTAGAGGATGTCGCGGGCCACGGCTTGGGCCACGTTGGCGCCGCAGAAGCGCTCGATCAGATAGATATAGAGGTCGCAGGCCGAGGTGGTGCCGCCGGCGCAGTACAGGTTGTCGGCGTCGGTCAGGTGCTTGTCCTGATTGAGATAGACCTGTGGGAAACGCTCGGCGAAGGCATTGAAGAAGCGCCAGTAGGTGGTTGCTTCCTTGCCGTTGAGCAGGCCGGCTTCGGCCAGCCAGAACACCCCGGTAGCCTCGCCGCAGAGTACTGCGCCACGGGCGTGTTGTTCGCGCAGCCACGGCAGGACCTGTGGATAACGTTGGCAGAGGGTGTCGAAGTCATCCCAGAAGGCCGGAAGGATGATGACGTCGGCGTTTTCCAGGCCGCCGTCTACCGGCATGACCACGTCGCTGAAGCTGTTTACCGGTTTGCCGTCGGGGCTGACCAGGCGGGTTTCGAATGCCGGAGTCAGGCCGTGGCCCAGTTGTTTGCCGTAACGCAGGCTGGCCAGGTGGAAGAAGTCCTTGGCTTGCATGAGGGTGGAAGCGAAAACCCGGTCGATCGCCAGGATGCTGACGCGCCGCAAGGGCGTGGAGACTTGCTTAGACATAATTCAACTTTTGTTTTTATAAGGGAAAGTGGTCACCAGACGGCTGGATCGTCTTATTTTTTGTCGGATGTGTCCAGTGTCCTGTATCGGAAGCGAGGCTTAGTCTCTGAAGGTCTGATCCCTTCAACAATAAAGAAAAGGTGTCGCATGATCCCCAGAACCCTGTTCAGCTCCGAGCACGAATTGTTCCGCGACAGCGTGCGGACATTCCTTGAAAAGGAGGCCGTGCCGTTCCACGGGCAATGGGAAAAACAAGGCTACATCGACCGCAAATTGTGGAACAAGGCAGGGGAGGCTGGGATGCTCTGCTCGCATCTGCCGGAGGAATACGGCGGGCTGGGGGCGGACTTCCTGTACAGCGCCGTAGTGATCGAGGAAGTGGGGCGGTTGGGTCTGACCGGTATCGGTTTCTCGCTGCATTCGGACATCGTCGCGCCGTACATACTGCATTACGGCAGCGAGGCGTTGAAGCACAAGTACCTGCCTAAACTGGTGTCCGGCGAGATGGTCACGGCCATCGCCATGACCGAGCCAGGCGCGGGTTCCGACTTGCAGGGGGTCAAGACCACCGCCGTGCTGGATGGTGACGAATATGTCATCAACGGTTCGAAAACCTTCATCACCAATGGTTTTCTCGCCGATCTGGTGATCGTCGTCGCCAAGACCGATCCCAAGGCTGGAGCGAAGGGCACCAGTCTGTTTCTGGTGGAGGCGAACACGCCGGGCTTCGAAAAGGGCAAGCGCCTGGAGAAGGTCGGAATGAAGGCTCAGGACACGTCGGAATTGTTCTTCCAGGACGTGCGAGTGCCGAAGGAAAACCTCTTGGGGCAGGCCGGGGCCGGGTTTGCCTATCTGATGCAGGAATTGCCGCAGGAGCGTCTGACCGTGGCCATTGGCGGGCTGGCCTCGGCCGAGGCGGCGCTGCAGTGGACGCTGGATTACACCCGTGACCGCAAGGCGTTCGGCAAGGCGATTGCCGATTTCCAGAACACTCGCTTCAAACTGGCGGAAATGGCCACCGAGATTCAGATCGGCCGGGTGTTCGTCGATCGCTGCCTGGAGCTGCACCTGCAAGGCAAGCTCGACGTGCCGACCGCCGCGATGGCCAAGTACTGGGGCACCGACCTGCAATGCAAGGTACTCGACGAGTGCGTGCAGTTGCATGGCGGCTACGGTTTCATGTGGGAGTACCCGGTAGCCCGGGCCTGGGCGGATGCGCGGGTGCAGCGGATCTATGCCGGCACCAACGAAATCATGAAAGAGATTATTGCGCGGTCGCTTTGACCGGAGCGCTCCCACGCTTGTGCGTGGGAGCGCGGCTTTTAGCGCCGGATCAAGGGGCCGGATTCGGATGATCCTTGTGAATCGCCTCGATCCCTTCAAGCACTTCGTCTGAAAGATTCAGATAGAAACTGGCAATGTTGCTGTCCAGTTGCTCGAGCGTTGTCGCCCCGATGATGTTGCTGGTGACGAACGGTTGCCGATTGACGAAGGCCAGCGCCATTTGCGCCGGATCCAGGCCATGTTCCCGGGCGAGAGCCACGTAGCGGCTGCACGCCGCTTCCGATTGCGGGTTGAAGTAGCGGCTGAAGCGGCTGTAGAGGCTCAGGCGACCTTTTGGCGGGCGGGCGCCACCTTCGTACTTGCCCGACAGGAAACCGAACGCCAGCGGCGAATAGGCGAGCAGGCCACACTGTTCGCGAATGGCGATTTCCGCCAGGCCGACTTCGAAGCTGCGGTTGAGCAGGTTGTACGGGTTCTGGATCGACACCGCGCGGGGCCAGCCACGGGCTTCGGCCAGAGCAAGGAAGCGCATGGTGCCCCACGGGGTCTCGTTGGACAGACCGATGTGGCGGATCTTGCCGGCCTTCACTTGCTCATCGAGCGCTTCCAGGGTGTCTTCGAGGGGCGTGAGGTTGGCTTCGATCTTGTGTTTGTAGCCCAGCTGTCCGAAAAAGTTGGTGCTGCGCTCCGGCCAGTGCAATTGATACAGGTCGATGTAGTCGGTCTGCAGGCGCTTGAGGCTGGCGTCCACCGCTTCGGTGATGTGTTGGCGGTTGTGGCGCAGGTTCTTGTCGCGGATGTAGTCGATGGTGTTGCCGGGGCCGGCGATCTTGCTGGCGAGGATCCAGTCGGCGCGGTCGCCGCGACTCTTGAAGTAATTGCCGATGTAGCGCTCGGTGGTGGCATAGGTTTCGGCTTTCGGCGGCACCGGGTACATCTCGGCGGTGTCGATGAAGTTGATCCCGGCCTCTTTTGCCCGTTCGATCTGGGCGAAGGCTTCAGCTTCAGTGTTTTGCTCGCCCCAGGTCATGGTGCCGAGGCAGATTGCACTCACGTTCAGGTCGGTACGGCCTAGCTGGCGATAGTCCATCGGGTGCTCCTTGGGCAAAACAGGCATAAAAGCAGGTTGAAATTTTTTTCGCAATCTGCATAATTGCCGACCTCTTTCTGCAGTGGAAGTGATGCGCCGCCGCCGAAGAATCTTGCCGTTGAACGGACGCGCCGACCCGAGCCCCCGAAAGCGTCTGTATCCGGCTGCCTTTGACTTGTCAAAGTACGCACTATTCAGTAAGATCCGCCGTCTTATTTACAGGCGGCCCCTGAGGCTATAAAGAATGAAAACTTTTACTGCTAAACCGGAAACAGTAAAGCGCGACTGGTTTGTCGTCGACGCTGCTGGTCAGACCCTGGGTCGTCTGGCCACCGAAATCGCGAGCCGTCTGCGTGGCAAGCACAAGCCTGAGTACACTCCTCACGTTGACACCGGCGACTACATCGTCGTAATCAACGCTGAGCAGATCCGTGTTACCGGTGCTAAAACCACTGACAAAATGTACTACTCCCACTCCGGTTTCCCGGGCGGCATCAAGTCGATCAACTTTGAAAAGCTGATCGCCAAAGCCCCTGAGCGCGTGATCGAGACCGCGGTTAAAGGCATGCTGCCTAAGAACCCACTGGGTCGCGACATGTACCGTAAGCTGAAAGTCTATGCGGGCGCTGCACACCCTCATACTGCTCAGCAGCCCCAAGAACTGAAGATTTAACGGAATAGTTCATTATGTCGGCGACTCAAAATTACGGCACTGGCCGTCGCAAGACCGCAACCGCACGCGTTTTCCTGCGTCCGGGTACTGGTAACATCTCCATCAACAACCGTTCGCTGGATTCGTTCTTCGGCCGCGAAACTGCCCGCATGGTAGTTCGTCAGCCGCTGGAACTGACCGAGACTGTCGAGAAGTTCGACATCTACGTCACCGTGATCGGCGGTGGTGTAAGTGGTCAAGCTGGCGCAATCCGCCACGGCATCACTCGCGCTCTGATGGACTACGACGAAACCCTGCGTAGCGCTCTGCGCAAAGCTGGCTTCGTTACCCGCGACGCCCGTGAAGTTGAACGTAAGAAAGTTGGTCTGCGTAAAGCGCGTAAGCGTCCGCAGTACTCGAAGCGTTAATTTCGCTTCCACGTTCAAAAAGAACGCCCGATTCCTCACGGAACCGGGCGTTTTTTTATGCGTGCGATTTCTTGAATAATTGCGCTGTGACAACTTGCCACATTCGTAGACCCCCTATACTACAAGGCTTGGGGGCCACCCCTCCGGGTAATTACCTTGTCAGAATTGGGGGTTTTCATTACCATTCGGCAAAATTTTTATAAGTACATAGATTCATATTTAGTAGATGCCTGATTTAACAGGCCACAAAGCTGATGGGAGAGGACTGAATGAGCAATGACGGCGTGAATGCAGGCCGGCGTCGCTTCTTGGTAGCAGCCACATCCGTGGTGGGTGCTGCAGGAGCGGTGGGGGCTGCGGTCCCGTTCGTGGGGTCATGGTTTCCCAGTGCCAAGGCGAAAGCTGCCGGTGCACCGGTGAAAGTGAATGTCAGCAAAATCGAGCCCGGACAGCAGATGATTGCTGAATGGCGCGGCCAGCCGGTATTCATTGTTCGCCGTACTGCGGAAATCCTGGGGAATCTCAAGAAGATCGAGGGCCAGCTCTCCGATCCGACCTCCAAAAACTCCACGCAACCTACCTATGTCGACCCTGAAGTGCGTTCGATCAAGCCGGAAATTCTGCTGCTGATCGGGATCTGCACTCACCTGGGTTGCTCACCGACCTTCCGTCCCGAAGTGGCACCCGCGGATCTGGGAAAAGACTGGGTAGGCGGCTATTTCTGCCCTTGCCACGGTTCCCACTATGATCTGGCTGGCCGCGTCTACAAGTCGCAACCTGCGCCTTTGAACCTGCCAGTACCCCCGCATTCCTATGAGACCGATGACCTGATCGTCATTGGCGTCGATACGGAGAAAGCGTGATGAGCAAGTTCATGGATTGGGTTGATGCGCGCTTCCCCGCCACCAAAATGTGGGAAGACCATCTCAGCAAGTATTACGCTCCAAAAAACTTCAACTTCTTCTACTTCTTCGGCTCGCTGGCGCTGCTCGTTCTGGTCAACCAGATCGTTACCGGTGTCTGGCTGACCATGAGCTATACCCCGTCGGCGGAAGAGGCGTTCGCCTCCGTCGAATACATCATGCGCGACGTCGAGTACGGCTCGATCCTGCGTTTGCTCCACTCCACCGGCGCTTCGGCGTTCTTCATCGTGGTCTATCTGCACATGTTCCGTGGTCTGCTCTACGGTTCGTATCAGAAACCGCGTGAACTGGTTTGGGTGTTCGGCATGCTGATCTACCTGGCGCTGATGGCCGAGGCTTTCATGGGCTACTTGCTGCCATGGGGGCAGATGTCCTACTGGGGCGCCCAGGTGATCATCTCGCTGTTTGGCGCAATCCCCGTCATTGGCAACGACCTGACTCAGTGGATCCGTGGTGACTACCTGATTTCCGGAATCACCCTGAACCGCTTCTTCGCCCTGCACGTGGTGGCCCTGCCGATCGTGATTCTCGGTCTGGTGGTGCTGCACATCCTGGCGTTGCATGAAGTCGGTTCGAATAACCCGGACGGCGTGGACATCAAGAAGCACAAAGACGAAAACGGTATCCCGCTGGACGGCATCGCCTTCCACCCGTACTACACCGTGAAAGACATTGTCGGCGTCGTGGTGTTCCTGTTCATCTTCTGCTTCATTGTGTTCTTCTTCCCTGAAATGGGCGGCTACTTCCTCGAAAAACCAAACTTCGAGCAAGCCAACCCGTTCAAGACGCCTGAGCACATTGCGCCCGTCTGGTACTTCACACCGTTCTACGCGATCTTGCGTGCGGTCCCTGACAAACTCATGGGCGTTATCGCCATGGGTGCGGCGATTGCGGTGCTGTTCGTCCTGCCATGGCTCGACCGCAGCCCGGTCAAGTCGATGCGCTACAAAGGCTGGATGAGCAAGATCTGGCTGGTGGTGTTCTGCATTTCCTTCGTGATCCTCGGCATTCTGGGCGTTCTGGCCCCGACGCCGGAGCGCACCTTGCTGTCGCAGGTATGTACCTTCCTGTACTTCGCCTACTTCATTCTGATGCCTTTCTACACCAGGCTCGAGAAGACCAAACCGGTTCCGGAAAGGGTGACTGGCTGATGAAAAAGTTATTTTTTGCTCTGATTTTTGCTGCGCTGCCAGTGCTGTCTTTCGCCGCTGAACACGGTGGCCCGGAGCTGGAAAAAGTCGACATCGACGTTTCCGACAAGGCTGCCCTGCAAGATGGTGCGCGTACGTTCGCCAACTATTGCATGGGTTGCCACAGTGCCAAGTTCCAGCGTTACGAGCGTGTTGCCGATGATCTCGGCGTTCCGCACGAAATGATGCTGGAGAAGTTGGTGTTCACTGGCGCCAAAATTGGCGATCACATGACCATCGGCATGCAGCCGGCCGATGCCAAGACCTGGTTCGGCGCAGCGCCTCCGGACCTGACCCTGGTGGCTCGTGTTCGTGGTACCGACTGGCTTTATGGTTATCTGCGTTCGTTCTATGAAGATCCGGCGCGCCCATGGGGTGTGAACAACAAGGTCTTCCCGAACGTCGGCATGCCAAACGTGCTGGTCGGCCTGCAAGGTCGTCAGGTCGTGGGTTGCAAGCAGGTGCAGATCGTCGAAGACGGCAAGAAGCAGTATGACCCGCTGACCGGTACGCCTTTGACTCACGAGGCGTGCGATCAGTTGACCATCGTGCCGAAAACCGGAACCCTGAACGAAGAGCAGTTCGATGAGAAGGTCAAGAATCTGGTAACCTTCCTGGCTTACTCGGCTAACCCGGTTAAGCTGCAACATCAGCGCATCGGTACTTACGTCTTGTTGTACCTGGCGTTCTTCTTTGTGTTCGCCTACCTGCTCAAGCGTGAATACTGGAAAGACGTGCACTGATACGCTTCAAGCAATTGCTGTTAATCGCGCGCGCCCAAGGGCGTCTCTGAAAACGCAGTGCCTGGTCAGCCAGGTATTGCGGGAGGCGCCCTCTGGGCGCGCGCGTTTTTCCGGCTCCGACAATTTCAACAAGCGAGGAGGATCGCCATGGGCGTGACCAATCGGTTGGCCTGTTACTCCGACCCCGCCGACCACTATTCCCACCGAGTGCGCATCGTGCTTGCAGAGAAGGGTGTCAGCGCCGAAATCATTTATGTGGAGGCTGGTCGTCAGCCGCCTAAACTGATTGAGGTGAACCCTTACGGTAGTCTCCCGACGCTGGTCGATCGCGATCTGGCGTTGTGGGAGTCGACCGTGGTGATGGAGTATCTGGATGAGCGTTACCCGCATCCGCCATTGATGCCTGTGTATCCGGTGGCGCGTGCCAACAGTCGTCTGTTGATACACCGTATCCAGCGCGACTGGTGTGGTCTGGTGGATCTGATTCTGGATTCACGCACCAAGGAAGCCGCGCGTGTCGTGGCGCGCAAGGAATTGCGCGAAAGCCTGACGGGCGTGTCGCCGTTGTTTGCCGACAAGCCGTTTTTCCTCAGTGAGGAACAAAGTCTGGTGGATTGCTGCCTATTGCCAATACTCTGGCGTTTGCCGATTCTGGGTATAGAACTGCCGCGGCCAGCCAAGCCGCTGCTTGATTATATGGAGCGTCAGTTTGCGCGTGAGGCTTTCCAGGCGAGTCTGTCTGGTGTCGAACGCGACATGCGCTAAGGCTTAAGGAGCCGTTATGAACTCCAGTCGACCTTATCTGGTCCGCGCGCTCTACGAGTGGATTGTGGATAACGATTGCACCCCGCACATGCTGGTCAATTCCGAGTACCCGGCAGTGCAGGTGCCACAGGGTTTTGCCAGTGACGGGCAGATTGTCCTGAACATTTCGCCGAGTGCCGTGCGTCATCTGCACATGGACAACGACGTCGTGACCTTCGAAGGTCGCTTCGGTGGTGTTCCGCACAGTCTGTATGTGCCGATTGCTGCGATCCTGGGTATCTATGCCCGGGAGAACGGTCAGGGCATGGTGTTCGATCTGGAGTCGCCGATGGATGACGAAGACGAGATCGAACAGGACGATGATATTCCGCCACCGGACAGCGAACCGCCGCGCCCAAGCGGTCGACCAAGCCTGAAAGTGGTGAAGTAATAAAAAAGGCGATCCAACCGGATCGCCTTTTTTGCGCCTGCGCTTTGCGTATCAGTCGATGTATTCGAACAGCTTCACAATCTTCTGCACGCCGGAAACACCCTGCACCAGATTGGTGGCTTGGGCCGCCTCCTGCTTGGTCAGCAGGCCGAGCAGATAGACGATGCCGTTTTCGGTCACGACCTTGATGCGTGAGCCGGGAATGCTGGCATCGGTCAGCATCTGGGTTTTGATCTTGGTCGTCAGCCACGAGTCGTTCTGGCGGGCGAGGAAGCTCGACGGCGCAATCACTTGCAGCTCGTTGTGCACCTTCTTCACGCGTTGCACGTTGGCGGCAGCCTGTTCGGCCTTGGCCTTGAGGTCTTCGCGCGGGGTCTGGCCCGCCAGCAGTACGACGCCGTTGAAACTGGTGACGACGATGTGTGAATCGTTGTCCAGGCCCGGATCGGCCTTGGCCACGTTTACGCCGACTTTGGTTTCGATCAATGAGTCGTCGATTTTGCTGCCGAAGGTGCGGGTGCCGCGATCGTCTTCGATCGGTGCTTCACGGCTGGCATTCACCACGGAGGTGCAGCCAGTAATGCCGAGGCACAGGGTCAAGGCCAGAAGGCCAAGGCGATTAGGGGTCATTCTTCACTCCCGAACAGTTGGCTGTCGATCAGATCGCAAAGGCAATGGATCGCCAGCAAGTGGACTTCCTGAATACGTGCGGTGACGTTGGCCGGTACGCGAATCTCGACGTCCTCGGGCAACAGCAGCGACGCCATGCCGCCGCCATCGCGACCGGTCAATGCTACGACAATCATTTCGCGATCATGTGCGGCCTGGATCGCCTGAATAATGTTTGCCGAGTTGCCGCTGGTCGAAATCGCCAGCAATACATCGCCTGGCTGGCCAAGTGCGCGGATCTGCTTGGAGAACACTTCGTTGTAGCTGTAGTCGTTGGCGATCGAGGTGATGGTCGAGCTGTCGGTGGTCAGGGCGATGGCCGGCAGGCTCGGGCGCTCGCGCTCGAAGCGGTTGAGCAGCTCCGAGGAGAAGTGCTGGGCATCGCCGGCCGAGCCGCCGTTACCGCACGAGAGCATCTTCCCCTCGTTGAGCAAGGCGTTGACCATCACTTGGCTGGCTTGCTCGATGTGCGGTGCAAGTACGTCCATCGCCTGTTGCTTGGTGTCGATACTGGCCTGAAAAAGCTGGCGAATTCGGGATTGCATGTCCATCTGTGTGACCTTAATTAGCGCGGCTGTCCGGCACGTGAATGTGCAGCCCGCAAAGCAAAGAGCAAAAGTGTTGAGTGAAAATGTCCAGGTCGGCGCAGGCGCTCAACTGTCGAACGCATTCTGCAACCAGTTCAGCTGACCCTGGTGGCTGTCGATGGCCACCACGTCGAAGCGGCAGGGGGAATTGGCCCAACGCGACTCGCGCTGAAGAAAATATTGTGCGGCGAAAATCAGTTTCTGCCGTTTGCGCCCGTCGATACTGTCGAGCGCTCCACCCCATTGAGTGTTCTTTCGGTAACGTACTTCGACGAATACTACTGTATCGCCATCAAGCATGACCAGATCAAGCTCGCCGCGTTTACATAACCAGTTCTGCGCCAGCAGGCGCAGACCCTGGTGTTGCAGATGCTCGAGCGCCTGGCGCTCGGCATCCTTGCCACTTTGCAGGTGTGACCTGTCGGGCATCAGCGTGGAGTGTCCGGCAGGCGCTGAACCTGGCCGCTGACGAACTGGGCCCATGGCAGCTGGCGCACGACGCGTTGTGTCTGAGTCATACCCAGGCTGCCTGACAGGCCGTCGATGCGGCTGTCCGGCAAAGCCTTGAGTTGATCCAGGCGTGGCGCCAGGCGGTAGGCGTCAACACCCATCGCGTACAGTCGGCCGAGGCTGCCGGCAGCTTGTGGCCATTGAGCGGTGACCTGCTTGCGCAGTGGATCATTGGCATCCAGCAACCATGGCGTTTCGCAGAAGCGCACACCGTTCATGTCGTTGTACTGGTTCACGTCGCCGCTGGCACTGAATACATGGGAAGTTGCGTAGACCGGAACGTCACCGGCGTACTGGAAGTTCAGGGTCGGCTTGATCTGCTGCGCCTGTTGCGGCGTGGCAGCCAGGAAGATGAACTCGATGTCCTGGCGACGCGAAGGCTGGGCGGCGACGTTGGTGCCGGCAGCATTCTGCAGGCTCTTGGCGCGGGCTTCGCTCTGACGCAGCTGAAACATGTCGGCGATTTGCTGGGCCAGTTGCACAGGCTGATCGACACGCTCGGTGGCGACGATGCTGCCGCCATTGGCTTGCCAGTCCTGGCTGAATGCACGCAGAACGCGGTCGCCCCATTCGCCTTTCGGCACCATGATTGCGGCGCGATGCAGGCCGTCGGCACGGGCGCGGCGGGACACTTCGCGGGCTTCGTCTTCAGCGGCCAGTCCGAACTGGAACAGTTGCGCCGGGCCTTGGTCGCCTTCGCTGTAGTTCAGTGCCAGGGTGGTGATCGGCAGTTGCGGGCGGGTGCTCAGCTGTTTGACCAGTGGTTTTTCCAGTGGCCCGACAACCAGTTGCACGCCGTCGGCCTGGGCCTTGCGGTAGAACTCGTCCATCGAGGTCAGGTGCGAGCTGTCATAGAACACGATGGCCGGTGGTTTCTGGCCGGCTTGCTGAGCCTGGTAGTGCGCGGCCATGAAGCCGTCACGCAGCGCCTTGCCGACCGAGGCCAGTTGGCCGTCCTGTGGCAGCAGCAGGGCAATCTTGCTCAGAGGCTGGCTGGCCAGTTCCTTGAGCTTGGTCAGCGGCAGCGGCAGGTTGATTGCGGCCGGGTGTTTCGGGTGCTGCGAGCGCCAGGCATCGATGGCGGCTTGCTGTTGCTCCAGGGTGCCGGCGGTTTTCACTGCCAGGGCCAGGCTCATCCAGCCACCCAGGTCATCGGTGGTGTTCGGTTGCAGTTGATCGGTCGGCAGCGACGCAATCAGGGTCCAGATCGCTTCGTGGTTCTTGCCGGCGGCTTCGCCTTCCAGCATCGGTGCGATGAAGATGCGCTCGCGAGCGGCCGCCAGTGTCTGACCGTCGGCTTCAAGGGCGCGGGCGCGGACGGTGCCGGCGCGAACTTGCAGCGGTACCGACATTTCGCTCAGGCGTTGCAGGCTTGGATGGTTCAGGGCTGCCAGTGCGGCTTTTGGCTGGTTGCGGGTCATGGCCAGCTCAGCGGACAACGTGCTGGCGAATGCCTGCTGGCCAGGCTGGAGTTGTTCCATTGGCACTTGTTGCAGGATTTGCGCGGACTGTCCGGCATTGCCTTGACGGTAAGCCATGTCTGCCGCGCTGAGGCGCAGCAGCGCAGCCTTGTCAGGCGATTTGGCCTGGGCGGCCTGCTCGAGCAGTTGCTCGATGCTGGCGTCCGGAGTCCGTGGAAGTTCGCCAAGGCTGGAGGAAGGGGAGCTGGCGCAAGCCGCCAGCAAGGCAGCGAGGCAGAGGGCAGTGAACAGCCGCAGGCAAGCGATCATGTAAGTGTTCCTGATACTCGATCAAATTAGCGTCGAATTGTACCCAAGCGCTGGCCGGGGCGCGATGTTACTGGCGTGAAACCGTCAATTTAGCTGATACAAATGTTACGCGACCGCACAATGGTGCGACAAACCGTGTCTGCCGTGACCGCATCGCCTGTCGCGCGACGCGCTACAATGGCGGTTTTTACCGAACGTGAGGTGTGCGCTTTGACTGCTCCAGGTGCTTTGAATTCCGCTATGGGCTCGCTTTATGTGGTGGCGACGCCCATCGGCAACCTGGATGACATCAGCGCCCGGGCGTTGAAAATCCTGCGCGAAGTGGCGCTGATCGCCGCCGAAGACACGCGCCATTCCCAGCGTCTGATGCAGCATTTCGGCATCACTACGCCGCTGGCGGCCTGTCACGAACACAACGAGCGTGATGAAGGCAGTCGCTTTATTACCCGTCTGCTGGCGGGCGACAACGTGGCGCTGATTTCCGATGCCGGTACGCCGTTGATTTCCGATCCGGGCTATCACCTGGTGCGTCAGGCGCGAGCCGCCGGGATCAATGTGGTGCCGGTGCCGGGTGCCTGCGCGTTGATCGCGGCGCTGTCGGCTGCCGGTCTGCCGTCTGATCGTTTCATCTTTGAAGGGTTTCTGCCGGCGAAGGCGGTGGGGCGCAAGGCGCGCCTTGAAGCCATCAAGGAAGAGCCGCGCACGCTGATTTTCTACGAGGCGCCGCACCGTATTCTCGAATGCCTGCAGGATATGGAAGTCGTGTTCGGTGCTGATCGCCCGGCATTGCTCGCCCGTGAAATCACCAAAACCTTTGAAACGCTCAAGGGCCTGCCGCTGGCCGAGTTGCGTGCATTCGTCGAGGCGGACAGCAATCAGCAGCGTGGCGAATGTGTTGTTGTGGTGGCTGGCTGGACTGCGCCGGAATCCGAGGATGCCGTCAGCAGCGAGGCGATGCGCATCCTCAATCTGTTGCTTGAGGAGATGCCCCTCAAGCGAGCGGCGGCGCTGGCGGCGCAAATCACCGGTGAACGCAAAAACGTGCTGTATCAGGTAGCACTGGATCAGCAAAAGGACGCGTAACCCGTCGCGCAGACAGGTTTGCGGGCTATTAGCGCTTGTTCTTCGGGCGCTCTGCCGTTAACCTGCGCGGCGGAGAGTCGATCGGACAGTCGCTGCCCTCTATGAAAATTAGGGGGGGGAGGAAAGTCCGGGCTCCATAGGGCGAAGTGCCAGGTAATGCCTGGGAGGCGTGAGCCTACGGAAAGTGCCACAGAAAATAACCGCCTAAGCGCTTCGGCGCCGGTAAGGGTGAAAAGGTGCGGTAAGAGCGCACCGCACGTCTGGCAACAGTTCGTGGCTAGGTAAACCCCACTTGGAGCAAGACCAAATAGGGTCCCAAGGCGTGGCCCGCGCTGGGACCGGGTAGGTTGCTAAAGATGTCCAGTGATGGCCATCGTAGACGAATGACTGTTCAAGACAGAACCCGGCTTACAGATCGACTCTCCACCTTTTTCTTTTCCCTGCTTGAATTAAAGGCGACAGGGCTGTTTATTATCAGCAGGCCTGCTCTGGAAATCCGGCAGCGGCAACCGCAGTAATAGCCATTTCCCACCTTGCTTCAATCAACAGCAGAAGCGCTTTTGTAATACCGAAAAAATCTTACTCTTAACAAATTACTTTAACTTTCGAGCGCAGCTTTCAGTGCTGCATCAAGTTATTGGATAAAAGCATCCGCCAGATTCTCGTTGCGCCTCCTTTTATGCTCCTAAATCTCCGTTCTGTAAGGGTTTTCCTTTAATCCGCGCCTTGACGGTGTGGTGGGCGCATTCCTATAGTGTGCGCAAGTGGCGGAAAGTGGCATGAAGTGGGTTTTTTGAGCTCAAAACGATAAAAATTGGAGAAACGCTGACGTGTTTCGCGGAGCTAACGCTATCAGTCTCGACGCAAAGGGCCGTCTCGCCATGCCGAGCCGGTACCGTGACGAGCTCGTTTCGCGTAGTTCCGGCCAGTTGATCGTGACCATTGATGCCGTTGATCCATGTTTGTGTGTCTACCCGCTCGATGAGTGGGAAATTATTGAAACCAAGTTGCGCGCGCTTCCTTCGCTCCGCGAAGAAAACCGTCGTCTGCAGCGTTTATTGATTGGTAACGCCGTTGACCTCGAGCTCGACGGCAGTGGTCGTTTTCTGGTGCCGCCGCGCCTGCGCGAATACGCAAAGCTGGACAAGCGCGCGATGCTGGTCGGCCAACTGAACAAGTTCCAACTGTGGGACGAAGATGCCTGGAACGCGGTTTCTGCCGCTGACCTGGCTGCCATACAACAACCGGGCGCCATGCCTGACGAACTGCGTGATTTGATCCTGTGACTATTGATAGCGGCTTTAACCACATCACCGTACTGCTTGACGAAGCCGTCGAGGCTCTCGCCGTACGCCCTGATGGTTGCTATCTGGATGGCACGTTCGGGCGCGGCGGGCACAGTCGGTTGATCCTCAGCAAACTCGGGCCGGATGGTCGGCTCATCGGATTCGACAAGGATCCTCAAGCGATTGCTACCGGGCAAACGCTAGCGGCCGAAGACGGCCGCTTTGTCGTTGTGCAGCGCAGCTTTGCCGAGCTCGGCTCGGTGGTTGCCGAACAGGGTCTGGCCGGCAAGGTCAGCGGCATTCTGCTCGACCTCGGTGTGTCTTCGCCGCAGCTCGATGATGCCGAGCGCGGCTTCAGTTTTCTCAACGATGGCCCGTTGGACATGCGCATGGATCCGTCCCGTGGGATCAGCGCCGCCGAGTTCGTCAATACTGCGCCTGTGGAAGAAATCGCCCGGGTGTTCAAGGAATATGGCGAAGAGCGCTTCTCCGGTCGTATGGCTCGCGCCGTGGCCGAACGCCGTGACATTACGCCGTTTGAGCGCACCGCCGATCTGGCCGAAGTCCTGAAAGTCGCCAACCCGGCGTGGGAAAAGGGCAAGAACCCGGCAACCCGTGCATTCCAGGGGCTGCGTATTCACGTCAACAATGAACTGGGCGATCTGGAGGCGGGCCTTGAAGCCGCGCTCGAATGCCTGGAAGTGGGCGGCCGTCTGGTCGTGATCAGCTTCCACTCGCTGGAAGACCGCATCGTCAAACTGTTCATGCGCAAGCTGGTGAAAGGCGAAGCCGACAACCTGCCGCGCAACCTGCCGGTTCGCCACGTCGCGTTCGAACCGAAAATCAAAATCCATGGCAAAGCGCAGACGGCCTCCGACGCCGAACTCAAAGCCAACCCACGTTCCCGTAGCGCTGTCATGCGCGTCGCGGAGAAGTTGCGGTGAGCAAGCTTTTCGCCAAACCACTGCCCGGCGGCAGCTTTTTCATGCTGCTGCTGTTCATCGGCGTGCTCGTGTCGGCCATCGGCGTGTCTTACAGTGCCCACTGGAACCGGCAGTTGCTCAACACCCTGTACAACGAACTGAGCGTGCGCGACAAGGCGCAGGCCGAATGGGGGCGCCTGATCCTGGAGCAAAGCACCTGGACCGCCCACAGCCGGATCGAAGTGCTGGCCACCGAACAACTGAAGATGCACATCCCTGGCGCAGCTGACGTGAAGATGGTGGCGCCATGATGAAACTCGAAGGGGCTCTCTTCCCGTGGCGCTTCCGTCTGGTCGTCGGTCTGCTCGGCATGATGGTGGCCGCGATCTGCTGGCGGATCATCGACCTGCAAGTGATCGATCGTGACTTCCTCAAGGGGCAGGGTGATGCGCGCAGTGTTCGTCACATTCCGATCCCGGCGCACCGTGGCCTGATCACCGACCGTAACGGCGAGCCTTTGGCCGTGAGTACCCCGGTGACCACGCTGTGGGCCAATGCCAAGGAAATGCAGACGGCCAAAGAGAAGTGGCCGGCACTGGCTGCGGCGCTCGGGCAGGATCCGAAAGCCCTCGCCGAACGCCTCGAAGCCCAGGCCAACAAAGAATTCATTTATCTGGTGCGCGGGCTGACCCCCGAGCAGGGCCAGGCCGTGCTCGACCTGAAAGTACCGGGCGTCTACGGCATCGAAGAATTCCGCCGGTTCTACCCGGCCGGTGAAGTCACCGCGCACATGGTCGGGTTCACCGACATCGATGACCACGGTCGTGAAGGGGTCGAACTGGCCTACGACGAGTGGCTGGCCGGCGTACCCGGCAAACGGCAAGTCATCAAGGATCGGCGCGGACGGCTGATCAAGGATGTCCAGGTCACCAAGAACGCCAAGGCCGGCAAGCCCTTGGCGTTGTCCATTGACCTGCGTCTGCAATACCTGGCCAACCGTGAGCTGCGTAACGCGATCATCGAGAACGGCGCCAAGGCTGGCAGCCTGGTGATCATGGACGTGAAGACCGGCGAAATCCTCGCCATGGTCAACCAGCCGACCTACAACCCGAACAACCGTCGCAACCTGCAACCGGCGATGATGCGTAACCGCGCGATGATCGACGTGTTCGAACCGGGTTCGACCATGAAAGCGATCTCGATGAGCGCCGCGATCGAAACCGGCCGCTGGAAACCGAGCGACACCGTCGAGGTGTATCCGGGCTCGCTGCAGATTGGCAAGTACACGATCAAGGACGTATCGAAGACCGAAGGTCCGGTACTCGACCTGACCGGCATTCTGATCAATTCCAGTAACGTCGGCATGAGTAAGGTCGCGTTCGATATCGGCGGCGAAACCATTTTCCGTCTGGCGCAGAAAGTCGGCCTCGGCCAGGACACCGGCCTCGGTTTCCCTGGCGAGCGTGTCGGCAACCTGCCGAACTACCGCGAGTGGCGTAAGGCTGAAACCGCAACGCTGTCCTACGGCTACGGTATTTCGGTGACCGCCATTCAGTTGGTGCATGCGTTCTCGGCGCTGGCCAACAACGGTCGTCTCGCACCACTGACCCTGATCAAAACCGACAAGGCACCGCAGACCACTCAGGTGCTGCCGGAAGCCGTCGCGAAAACCATGCAAGGCATGCTTCAACAAGTGATCGAGGCGCCGCGCGGCGTGTTCCGTGCACAAGTGCCGGCGTATCACGTGGCGGGCAAGTCGGGTACTGCGCGCAAGACTTCGGTAGGCACCAAGGGCTACGCCGAAAACTCGTACCGCTCGCTGTTCGCCGGTTTCGGTCCGATGAGCGATCCACGTTACGCCATCGTCGTGGTGATCGATGAGCCGAGCAAGGCCGGTTACTTCGGTGGTCTGGTTTCCGCGCCGGTGTTCAGCCGCGTGATGTCCGGCACCCTGCGTCTGATGAACGTGACCCCGGACAACCTGCCGACAACACAACAGGCCAATGCCACCCCGGTCGTTCCGCTGAAAGCCAATGGAGGGCGCGGCTGATGTCTCTTAGTCTGAACAAGATATTCCCGCATGCCGGCCACGATCTGTTGATCCGTGAACTGGCGCTCGACAGCCGCAACGTGCGCGCGGGTGACCTGTTCCTCGCGGTGCCAGGCGGCAAGTTCGACGGTCGTGCGCATATCGCTGACGCGCTCACCCGTGGCGCTGCCGCCGTGGCTTACGAAGTGGAAGGCGCCACTGTGCTGCCGATCACTGACGTGCCGCTGATTCCGGTCAAAGGCCTGGCGGCGCAGTTGTCGGACATCGCCGGGCGTTTTTACGGTGAGCCGAGTCATCACCTGAACCTCGTGGGCGTGACCGGCACCAACGGCAAGACCAGCGTGACTCAGCTTGTAGCCCAGGCGCTGGACCTGCTCGGCCAGCATTGCGGCATCGTTGGCACCCTCGGCTCCGGTTTCTACGGCTCGCTGCAAAGCGGCCTGCACACCACGCCGAATCCGATCGCCATGCAGGCGACCTTGGGCGACCTGAAAAAGGCCGGCGCCAAAGCCGTGGCCATGGAAGTTTCGTCCCATGGTCTGGATCAGGGCCGGGTCACCGCACTGGCGTTCGACGTCGCTGTGATGACCAACCTGTCCCGCGATCACCTCGATTACCACGGCACCATGGAAGCCTACGCCGAAGCGAAGGCCAAGCTGTTCGCCTGGAATGACCTGAAGTGCCGCGTGGTCAATCTGGACGACGATTTCGGCCGGCAACTGGCCGCTGAAAAACGTGAGTCGCGCCTGATCACCTATAGCCTGCTCGACAGCAGCGCCTATCTGTATGTCCGCGAAGCGCAGTTCGACGACCATGGCGTGCGCGCCACGCTGGTTACGCCGCAGGGCGAACATCACCTGCGCAGCACATTGCTGGGCCGTTTCAACCTGAGCAACGTACTGGCTGCGGTCGGCGCCTTGCTCGGTCTGGACTATGCCCTCGACGAAATCCTCAAGGTGCTGCCGAAACTCGAAGGCCCGGCCGGACGCATGCAGCGTCTCGGCGGTGGCACCCAGCCGCTGGTGGTGGTCGATTACGCCCACACGCCGGATGCGCTGGAAAAAGTTCTGACCGCGCTGCGCCCGCACGTCAAAGGCCAGCTGCTGTGCCTGTTCGGTTGCGGCGGTGATCGCGATCGCGGCAAGCGCCCGTTGATGGCCGAAGTGGTCGAGCGTCTGGCCGATCGCGTGCTGGTCACCGATGACAATCCGCGCACCGAAGACCCGGCGGTGATTTTCGATGACATCCGCGCCGGTTTCACAGCTGTGGATAACGTGACATTCGTGGCCGGCCGTGGCCAGGCCATTGCGCAACTGATCGCCAGTGCCTCGGCGGATGACGTGGTTGTCCTGGCCGGCAAAGGTCACGAGGACTATCAGGAAATCAACGGCGAGCGCCACGCATTCTCTGATCTGGTCGAGGCTGATCACGCCCTGACCGCGTGGGAGGTGGCCCATGCTTAAGGCCCTGAAACTCAGCGAACTGATCAACGCGCTCGACGCCCGTCTGATCAGCGCAGACGCCAGTTTTGACGGTGTGAGCATCGACAGCCGCGCCATCAAGGCTGGCCAACTGTTTATTGCCCTGACCGGTCCACGTTTCGACGGTCATGATTATCTGAATGACGTGGCCGCCAAAGGTGCGGTCGCGGCGCTGGTCGAGCGTGAAGTCGCCGACAGCACGTTGCCGCAATTGCTGGTGAAAGATACCCGCCAGGCTCTCGGCCAACTGGGCGCCTTGAACCGTGCCGCATTCACTCAACCCGTCGCAGCGATTACCGGTTCCAGCGGCAAGACCACGGTCAAGGAAATGCTCGCGAGCATCCTGCGCACGCGCGGTCCGGTGCTGGCGACCCGTGGCAATCTGAACAATGACCTTGGCGCACCGCTGACCCTGCTCGAACTGGCCCCGGAACACACGGCGGCCGTGATCGAACTGGGCGCCTCGCGTCTGGGTGAAATCGCCTACACCGTCGGGCTGACCAAGCCGCATGTGGCGATCCTCAACAATGCCGGCACCGCGCACGTCGGAGAGTTTGGCGGCCCGGAAAAAATCGTTGAAGCCAAGGGCGAGATCATCGACGGGTTGGCGGTTGATGGCGTTGCTGTGCTCAATCTTGATGACAAGGCCTTCGGCATCTGGAAAAACCGTGCGGGCGCTCGCAAGGTGCTGACCTTTGCTTTGAGCAATTCGCAGGCTGACTTCTACGCCAGCGACTTGAGCACCGATGCGCGGGGTTGCCCGGCCTTCAATCTGCACACGCCTGAAGGTATCGAGCGCGTTCAACTGAACCTGCTCGGCACCCATAACGTCGCCAATGCCCTGGCCGCTGCCGCCGCCGCACATGCTCTGGGCGTATCGCTGTTCGGCATCGCCACCGGGCTTGGTGCGGTGCAGCCAGTCAAAGGTCGCACCGTCGCGCAACTGGCGAAAAACGGCATGCGCGTGATCGATGACACTTACAACGCGAACCCCACCTCGATGTGCGCGGCCGTTGATATACTCGCCGGCTTTTCCGGCCGCACCGTTCTGGTGCTCGGGGATATCGGCGAGTTGGGCGACTGGGCGGAGCAGGGGCACCGCGACGTGGGCGAATACGCCCGGGGCAAGGTTTCCGCGCTTTACGCCGTCGGGCCGAACATGGTCCACGCCGTGAACGCATTCGGCAGCGAGGCGTATCACTTCGGCACTCAGGCCGAACTGATCCAGGCCCTCGGTGCCGAGCAGGACAAAAACACCACCATTTTGATCAAGGGTTCGCGCAGCGCAGCGATGGAAAACATCGTTGCGGCCCTGTGCGGATCCAGTCTGGAGAAACATTAATGCTGCTGCTGCTAGCGGAGTATCTGCAACAGTTCTACAAAGGCTTCGCGGTCTTCCAGTACCTGACCCTGCGCGGGATCCTCGGTGTGCTGACCGCGTTGGTCTTGTCGCTGTGCTACGGCCCGTGGATGATCCGCACCCTGCAGAACCGTCAGATCGGCCAGTCCGTTCGTAACGACGGCCCGCAATCGCACCTGTCCAAATCCGGTACGCCGACCATGGGTGGCGCGCTGATTCTGTCTTCGATCGGTGTCAGCACCCTGCTATGGGCTGACCTGAGCAATCGTTATGTGTGGGTCGTGTTGCTGGTGACCCTGCTGTTCGGCGCCATCGGCTGGGTCGACGACTACCGTAAGGTCATCGAGAAGAACTCCCGTGGTCTGCCGAGTCGCTGGAAGTATTTCTGGCAGTCGGTGTTCGGCCTCGGCGCTGCGATCTTCCTTTATATGACTGCCGCCACGCCGGTGGAAACCACCCTGATCTTGCCGATGCTCAAGGACTACAGCATTCCGCTGGGCGCTGGCTTTATCGTGCTGACTTACTTCGTGATCGTCGGTTCGAGCAACGCGGTCAACCTGACCGACGGCCTCGACGGTCTGGCGATCATGCCAACCGTAATGGTCGGCGGTGGCCTGGGCATCTTCTGCTACCTGTCGGGTAACGTGAAGTTCGCTGAATACCTGTTGATCCCGTACGTACCGGGCGCGGGCGAGCTGATCGTGTTCTGCGGCGCGCTGATCGGTGCCGGCCTGGGCTTCCTGTGGTTCAACACTTACCCGGCGCAAGTCTTCATGGGTGACGTCGGCGCACTGGCGCTGGGCGCGGCTCTGGGCACCATCGCGGTGATCGTCCGTCAGGAAATCGTCCTGTTCATCATGGGCGGCGTGTTCGTGATGGAAACCCTGTCAGTCGTCATTCAGGTTGCTTCCTTTAAGCTGACCGGTCGCCGTGTGTTCCGCATGGCTCCGATACACCACCACTTTGAACTCAAGGGCTGGCCCGAGCCGCGTGTGATCGTCCGTTTCTGGATCATCACCGTGATTCTCGTGCTGATCGGCCTTGCCACCCTGAAGCTGAGGTAGAACGAGTGTCTCTGATCGCTTCTGACCACTTCCGCATCGTTGTCGGCCTCGGCAAGAGCGGCATGTCCCTGGTTCGCTTCCTGGCGAACCGGGGCGTGGCGTTTGCTGTAGCCGACACGCGGGAAAATCCACCGGAACTGGCCACGCTCCAGCGTGACTATCCGCACGTGGAAGTGCGTTGTGGCGAGCTGGACGTCGAGTTCCTTTGCCGTGCCGACGAGCTCTACGTGAGCCCCGGCCTGGCGTTGGCGACTCCTGCCCTGCAAGCAGCTGCGGCTCGTGGCGTGAAGTTGTCCGGCGACATCGAGTTGTTCGCGCGTAACGCGAAGGCGCCGATCGTGGCCATCAGCGGTTCCAACGCGAAAAGCACCGTCACCACCCTGGTCGGCGAGATGGCGGCTGCGGCCGGCAAGCGCGTGGCCGTGGGCGGCAACCTCGGTACGCCAGCGCTGGATCTGCTGAGCGATGACGTCGAGCTGTACGTGATGGAGCTGTCGAGCTTCCAGCTGGAAACCACCGACCAGCTCAACGCCGAAGTGGCGACCGTGCTCAACATCAGCGAAGACCACATGGATCGCTACAGCGGTCTGCCGGCCTATCACCTGGCCAAGCACCGGATTTTCCGTGGCGCCAAGCAGTTCGTGGTCAACCGTCAGGACGCCTTGACCCGGCCGCTGATGGGCGAGGGCCAGCCGTGCTGGACTTTCGGCCTGACCAAACCCGATTTCAAAGCATTCGGCCTGCGCGAAGAGAATGGCGAGAAATACCTGGCCTTCGAATTCCAGAACCTGATGCCGGTGCGTGAACTGAAGATTCGCGGCGCTCACAACCAATCCAACGCCCTCGCGGCGCTGGCGCTCGGACATGCGGTCGGTCTGCCGTTCGATGCCATGCTCGCGGCCCTGCGCAACTTCGCTGGCCTCGAACACCGCTGCCAGTGGGTGCGTGACCTGGACGGTGTCGGTTACTACAACGATTCCAAAGCCACCAACGTCGGCGCCGCACTGGCCGCCATCGAAGGCCTGGGCGCGGACATCGACGGCAAGGTCGTGCTGATCGCCGGTGGCGACGGCAAGGGTGCCGAATTCAAGGATTTGCGTGATCCGGTGGCGGCCCACTGCCGCGCCGTGATCCTGATGGGCCGCGACTCCGACAAGATCGGCGAGGCCATCGGAGATGCCGTTCCCCTTATTCGCGCCACCACGCTGATCGACGCTGTCGCACAATGCCGCGCCGCCGCCCAGCCGGGTGACGTGGTGCTGCTGTCGCCGGCCTGCGCCAGTTTCGACATGTTCAAGAATTACGAAGACCGTGGTCACCAGTTCGTCCGCGCCGTGGAGGAACTGGCATGAGCCTGAGAAACATCATCAAGCCGTATCCGTCGCCGATCATCACCGGGCGCGGGATCGACCTCGACTTCCCGATGCTCGCCGGTTGCCTGGCGCTGCTTGGCCTGGGTCTGATCATGATTGCTTCGGCATCGACCGAAGTCGGCGCGGTACAGTCGGGCAGTGCTCTGTATTACATGACCCGTCACCTGATCTACGTGGTGCTGGGCCTGGGCGCGTGCATTGTCACCATGATGATTCCGATCGCCACCTGGCAGCGGCTGGGCTGGCTGATGCTGATCGGTGCGTTCGGTTTGCTGGTGATGGTGATCGTCCCGGGGATCGGCCGTGAAGTGAACGGTTCGATGCGCTGGATCGGTTTCAGCTTCTTCAACGTTCAGCCGTCCGAGATTGCCAAGGTGTTCGTGGTGATTTACCTCGCCGGTTATCTGGTGCGGCGTCAGAAGGAAGTGCGCGAGAGCTGGATGGGCTTCTTCAAGCCGTTCATCGTGCTGCTGCCGATGGCCGGCCTGTTGCTGATGGAGCCGGACTTCGGTGCCACCGTCGTAATGATGGGCGCTGCAGCGGCGATGCTGTTCCTGGGCGGGGTCGGGTTGTTCCGGTTCTCGCTGATGGTGGTGCTGGCGGTAGCGGCCGTAGTGTTGCTGATTCAGATGCAACCCTACCGGATGGCGCGTCTGACCAACTTCGCCGACCCGTGGGCAGACCAGTTCGGTGCCGGTTATCAATTGTCGCAAGCGTTGATCGCGTTTGGTCGCGGCGAGTGGCTGGGCGTTGGTCTGGGCAACAGCGTGCAGAAGCAGTTCTACCTGCCTGAAGCGCACACCGACTTCGTGTTCTCGGTACTGGCTGAAGAGCTGGGCGCGGTGGGTTCGCTGTGCACCGTGGCGCTGTTCGTGTTCGTGTGTATTCGCGGCATGTACATCGGCCTGTGGGCCGAGAAAGCCAAACAGTTTTTTGCCGCTTATGTTGCCTACGGCCTGTCGTTCCTGTGGATCGGTCAGTTCCTGATCAACATCGGCGTGAACGTCGGCCTGTTGCCGACCAAGGGCCTGACCTTGCCGTTCCTCAGTTATGGCGGCAGCTCCCTGGTGATCTGCTGTGCCTGTCTTGGCTTGTTGCTGAGGATCGAGTGGGAGAGTCGGACCCACCTGGGCAGTGAAGAGATGGAGTTCCATGAAAGCGACTTCGCGGAGGAGCCGAATCATGGTCGCTAACGTATTGATCATGGCTGGCGGCACCGGTGGCCACGTGTTCCCGGCACTGTCCTGTGCCCGTGAATTCCAGGCGCGCGGCTATACCGTGCACTGGCTCGGCACGCCACGCGGGATCGAGAACGATCTGGTGCCGGCCGCCGGCCTTGAATTGCACCGCATCAACGCCAGCGGTCTGCGCGGCAAGGGCAAGCTGTCGCTGCTCAAAGCGCCGTTCATGCTGCTGAAGTCGGTGTGGCAGGCGCGGGCGATCATTCGCCGGTTGCGTCCGGTGTGTGTGGTCGGTTTCGGTGGCTATGTGACCGGTCCTGGCGGTATCGCCGCCAAACTGGCCGGAGTGCCGGTGATCGTTCACGAGCAGAACGCCGTGGCCGGCACCGCCAATCGGTTGCTGGTGCCGTTCGCCGCCCGGGTGTGTGAAGCGTTCCCCGACACCTTTACCCTGTCGGACAGCCGCCGTACCACCGGTAACCCGGTGCGCAGCGAGCTGTTCCTCGAAACACCGCGTGCGGCACTGGCCGGACGCAAGGCGCGTTTGCTGATCCTGGGCGGAAGCCTGGGGGCAGAACCGTTGAACAAGTTGCTGCCTGAAGCCCTGGCACAAGTCGCTGCCGACTTGCGTCCGGAAGTGTTTCATCAGGCCGGCAAAAATCACGATGAAGTGACTGCAGAGCGCTACCGCGCCGCCGGCGTGGACGCGCAGGTGCAGCCCTTCATCAAGGACATGGCCCAGGCCTATGGCTGGGCTGACCTGGTGGTGTGCCGCGCAGGCGCATTGACCGTCAGTGAGCTGGCTGCCGCCGGTCTGCCCTCGATGCTGGTGCCGTTGCCCCACGCGATCGACGATCACCAGACCCGCAACGCCGATTATTTGGCCCGCGAAGGCGCTGCCTTCCTGATGCCACAAAGAACGACTGGTGCCGCGGACCTTGCCGCGCGCCTGACAGAGGTCTTGATGCAACCGCAACGACTCGAAAAAATGGCCCAAGCGGCCCGCCGTCTGGCAAAACCCGAAGCCACCCGTAGCGTGGTCGATACCTGTCTGGAGGTGGCCCATGGTTGAGAATCAGAAAGCCATGCCGCAACCGGAAATGCGCCGCATCCGTCGCATCCACTTCGTCGGCATCGGCGGCGTGGGCATGTGCGGCATTGCCGAAGTGTTGTTGAACCTGGGTTACGCCGTCTCCGGCTCCGACCTCAAGGCTTCGCCGGTCACCGAGCGTCTGGAATCCTTCGGCGCGCAGATCTTCATCGGTCACCGTGCCGAGAACGCCGCTGCCGCCGACGTGTTGGTGGTGTCGAGTGCCGTGAACACCTCCAACCCGGAAGTGGCGACCGCCCTTGAGCGTCGTATTCCGGTGGTGCCGCGTGCCGAGATGCTCGCCGAGCTGATGCGCTACCGCCACGGTATCGCCGTCGCCGGTACCCACGGCAAAACCACCACCACCAGCCTGATCGCTTCGGTGTTCGCGGCCGGTGGCCTGGACCCGACCTTCGTCATCGGTGGCCGTCTGAACGCAGCGGGCACCAATGCCCAGCTCGGCACCAGCCGCTACCTGATCGCCGAGGCCGACGAGAGCGACGCCAGCTTCCTGCACCTGCAACCGCTGGTGGCCGTGGTGACCAACATCGACGCCGATCACATGGCGACCTACGACGGCGACTTCAACAAACTGAAGAAAACCTTCGTCGAGTTCCTGCACAACCTGCCGTTCTACGGTCTGGCGGTGATGTGCCTGGACGATCCGGTAGTGCGTGAAATCCTGCCGCAGGTGAAGCGTCCGACCGTGACCTACGGCTTCAGCGAAGACGCTGACGTGCGCGCCATCAATGTGCGTCAGCAGGGCATGCAGACTTTCTTCACTGTGCTGCGCCCAGACCGCGAGCCGCTGGATGTTTCCGTGAACATGCCGGGCAATCACAACGTGCTCAATTCCCTGGCGACCATCTGCATCGCCACTGACGAGGGCGTCAGCGATGAAGCCATCGTCCAGGGCCTGTCCGGGTTCCAGGGTGTCGGCCGACGCTTCCAGGTTTACGGCGAACTGCCGGTGGACGGCGGCAACGTGATGCTGGTCGACGATTACGGTCACCACCCGACCGAAGTCGCGGCCGTGATCAAGGCCGTACGTGGTGGCTGGCCTGAGCGCCGCCTGGTGATGGTTTACCAGCCGCATCGCTACAGCCGCACCCGTGACCTGTACGACGATTTCGTCAATGTACTGGCCGACGCCAACGTGCTGCTGCTGATGGAAGTCTATCCGGCCGGCGAAGAGCCGATTCCGGGGGCTGACAGCCGCAAGCTGTGCAACAGCATCCGCCAGCGCGGTCAGCTGGACCCGATCTACATCGAGCGCGGCGTCGATCTGGCGCCACTGGTAAAGCCGCTGCTGCGCGCCGGCGACATTCTGTTGTGCCAGGGTGCCGGTGACATCGGCGGTCTCGCACCGAAACTGTTGAAAAGCGAGTTGTTCGCCGGTGCCGTGGCGGCGCCGGTCGAGGGGAAGTTGAAATGACTGCTGCCTACGCCAATCTGTTCTCCACCATTGCCCCGAAAGACTTCGGCCGCGTTGCCGTGCTGTTCGGTGGCCTGAGTGCCGAGCGTGAAGTCTCGCTGAAGTCCGGCAACGCCGTGCTCACTGCGCTGCAAAGCGCCGGTGTTGACGCGTTCGGGATCGACGTCGGCGCCGATATTCTGCAGCGTCTGCTGAGTGAAAAGATCGACCGCGCGTTCATCATCCTCCACGGTCGTGGCGGTGAAGACGGCAGCATGCAGGGCCTGCTCGAAGTGGCCGGCATACCGTACACCGGCAGCGGCATCCTGGCGTCTGCGCTGGCGATGGACAAGCTGCGCACCAAGCAGGTCTGGCACACGTTGGGGATTCCGACGCCGCGTCACGCCGTGCTGCGCAGCGAGGCCGATTGTATTTCGGCAGCGACGGAACTGGGCTTCCCTTTGATCGTCAAACCGGCGCATGAAGGTTCAAGTATCGGGATGGCCAAAGTGAGTTCTGCGTCCGAGTTGATCGACGCATGGAAAGCGGCCAGTACCTACGATTCGCAAGTGTTGGTCGAGCAATGGATCCACGGTCCGGAGTTCACCATCGCCACCCTGCGTGACCAGGTGTTGCCTCCTATCGCCCTGGGCACGCCGCACACGTTCTACGACTACGACGCCAAGTACATCGCCAACGATACCCAGTATCGGATTCCGTGCGGGCTGGATGCTGCCAAGGAAAAAGAACTCATGGACCTCACGGCGCAAGCCTGCGAGGCGCTGGGCATTGGTGGTTGGGGCCGGGCGGACGTGATGCAGGACGCCGACGGCAAATTCTGGTTCCTGGAAGTCAACACGGCTCCCGGCATGACCGATCACAGCCTGGTACCGATGGCGGCGAAAGCGGCCGGTCTGGATTTCCAGCAACTGGTCCTGGCCATTCTGGCCGCCAGTGTCGATGCCGACGGCAAAAAAGAGGCGCGAGGTTAAGACCATGCAAGGCGCACAGCTCAGACATCAGCCACCCGCTCCCGGCCGCAAGCCGGTGCCGCGGGGTGCCAGCCGAATGGTGGCCAAAGAGCCGATGTCCGCGCGCCTGCCCAAAGCCAATTTCGGCTTTCTGAAGAGCCTGTTCTGGCCGGTGCTGCTGGTGGTGCTCGGGTTCGGCACCTACGAAGGCGCGCAGCGTTTGTTGCCATACGCCGACCGGCCGATCACCAAGATCGCGGTGCAGGGCGACCTGAGCTATATCAGCCAGCAAGCGGTGCAGCAGCGAATCGCCCCGTATGTGGCGTCGAGCTTCTTCACCATCGACCTGGCGAGCATGCGCTCCGAGCTGGAACAGATGCCATGGATCGCCCACGCCGAAGTACGCCGGGTGTGGCCGGACCAGGTGGTGATCCGCCTCGAAGAGCAACTGCCCGTGGCCCGCTGGGGCGACGAGTCTTTGCTCAACAACCAGGGCCAGGCGTTCACGCCCAAGGAACTGGCGAACTACGAGCACCTGCCACAGCTGTTCGGCCCGCAGCGGGCCCAACAGCAAGTGATGCAGCAGTATCAGGTGCTGAGCCAGATGCTCAGGCCATTGGGCTTCTCGATTGCGCGCCTCGAGCTGCGTGAACGTGGCAGCTGGTTCCTGACCACCGGTGCCGGCAGTTCCGGCCCGGGCATCGAGTTGCTGCTGGGACGCGGCAACCTGGTGGAAAAGATGCGCCGCTTCATTGCCATCTACGACAAGACGCTTAAAGACCAGATTACGAACATTGCGCGCATCGATCTGCGCTACGCCAACGGCCTCGCTGTTGGCTGGCGGGAACCAGTAGCGCCGACGACAGCCCAACCCGCTGTCGCAAAGAATTAAGAAGAGGCAGGACCCATGGCAAACGTGCAAAGCGGCAAAATGATCGTCGGTCTCGATATCGGCACCTCCAAGGTGGTGGCGCTGGTCGGCGAGGTTGCGGACGACGGCTCGCTGGAAATCGTCGGGATCGGCACTCATCCGTCCCGCGGCCTGAAGAAAGGCGTGGTGGTGAACATCGAGTCCACCGTGCAATCGATCCAGCGCGCGATCGAAGAAGCCCAACTGATGGCGGGCTGCCGCATTCACTCGGCGTTCGTCGGCGTGGCGGGCAATCACATTCGCAGCCTGAACTCCCACGGCATCGTGGCGATTCGTGATCGCGAAGTCAGCTCGGCTGACCTGGAGCGCGTACTCGACGCCGCCCAGGCGGTGGCGATTCCGGCTGACCAGCGTGTGCTGCACACCTTGCCGCAGGACTACGTGATCGATAACCAGGAAGGCGTGCGCGAGCCGCTGGGCATGTCCGGCGTGCGTCTGGAAGCCAAGGTTCATGTGGTCACCTGCGCCGTCAATGCTGCACAGAACATTGAAAAATGCGTGCGTCGCTGCGGTCTGGAAATCGACGACATCATTCTCGAGCAACTGGCTTCGGCCTACTCGGTACTGACCGACGACGAAAAAGAGCTGGGCGTGTGCCTGGTCGACATCGGCGGCGGCACCACCGACATCGCGATCTTCACCGAAGGCGCCATCCGCCACACGGCCGTGATCCCGATTGCCGGTGACCAGGTGACCAACGACATCGCCATGGCGTTGCGCACCCCGACCCAGTACGCCGAAGAGATCAAGATCCGTTATGCCTGTGCCCTGGCCAAACTGGCCGGTGCCGGTGAAACCATCAAGGTGCCAAGCGTCGGCGATCGTCCGCCGCGCGAACTGTCCCGTCAGGCCCTGGCCGAAGTGGTCGAGCCGCGTTACGACGAACTGTTCACCCTGATCCAGGCCGAGCTGCGTCGCAGCGGCTATGAAGACCTGATCCCGGCCGGCATCGTGCTGACCGGCGGTACGTCGAAAATGGAAGGCGCTACCGAACTGGCCGAGGAAATCTTCCACATGCCGGTCCGCCTTGGCGTGCCCCATGGCGTGAAAGGTCTGGATGACGTGGTGCGCAACCCGATTTATTCCACTGGCGTTGGCTTGTTGATGTACGGCCTGCAAAAGCAGTCCGACGGGATCTCGTTCTCGGGCATCGGCAGCCGCGACAGCTACAGCAACGATGAGCCACAGGCGCCGTTGCTGGACCGTTTGAAGAAGTGGGTTCAAGGCAACTTCTAAAGCTTTACCGCAACACCGCAACAAAAAGCAGTAGGCGAAAAAACTAGAGAATGTAAGGAGAGGGAAAATGTTCGAACTCGTAGACAACATCCCCGCAAGCCCGGTAATCAAAGTTATCGGTGTTGGCGGTGGCGGCGGCAACGCTGTCAACCACATGGTCAAGAGCAACATTGAAGGCGTCGAGTTCATCTGCGCCAACACCGATGCTCAAGCGCTGAAAAACATCGGCGCGCGTACCATTCTGCAACTGGGCACCGGTGTGACCAAAGGCCTGGGCGCCGGCGCCAACCCGGAAGTCGGCCGTCAGGCTGCGCTGGAAGATCGCGAGCGCATCGCTGAAGTGCTGGCCGGCACCAACATGGTGTTCATCACCACCGGCATGGGCGGCGGTACCGGTACCGGTGCTGCGCCGATCATCGCCGAAGTGGCCAAGGAAATGGGCATCCTGACCGTTGCTGTCGTAACGCGTCCGTTCCCGTTCGAAGGCCGCAAGCGTATGCAGATCGCCGACGAAGGCATCCGCATGCTTTCCGAAAGCGTCGACTCGTTGATCACCATTCCCAACGAGAAGCTGCTGACCATCCTCGGTAAAGACGCAAGCCTGCTGTCGGCTTTCGCCAAGGCTGACGATGTACTGGCCGGTGCCGTTCGCGGTATCTCCGACATCATCAAGCGTCCGGGCATGATCAACGTCGACTTCGCCGACGTACGCACCGTGATGAGCGAAATGGGCATGGCGATGATGGGCACTGGCTGCGCCAGCGGTCCGAACCGTGCACGTGAAGCCACCGAAGCGGCCATCCGCAACCCGCTGCTGGAAGACGTGAACCTGCAAGGCGCACGCGGCATCCTGGTGAACATCACCGCCGGTCCTGACCTGTCCCTGGGTGAGTACTCCGACGTGGGTTCGATCATCGAAGCCTTCGCTTCCGAGCACGCGATGGTCAAGGTCGGTACCGTTATCGATCCGGACATGCGCGACGAGCTGCACGTAACCGTGGTTGCCACCGGTCTGGGCGCGAAAATCGAGAAGCCTGTCAAGGTCATCGACAACACCGTTCACACCACCATGGCTGCTGCTCCGGTGCAACAACAGGCTCCTGCGCGTCAGGAACAACCTGCTGTGAACTACCGTGACCTGGACCGTCCGACCGTCATGCGCAACCAGGCTCAGGCCGGTGCTGCGACTGCCGCGAAGATGAATCCGCAAGATGACCTGGACTACCTGGACATCCCGGCTTTCCTGCGTCGTCAGGCTGATTGATGGAATGTATCAGGGCTATGAAGGTGATTGGTGTTCAGCAAAGGCATGGTCTGCTATCATCGCCAGCCTTTGTTGATACCAGTTCGCAATTTGCGCTGAAGCGGCCCAAGCCATGATTAAACAACGCACACTGAAAAATATTATCCGTGCCACAGGTGTAGGCCTGCACTCCGGGGAGAAGGTCTACCTGACCCTCAAGCCTGCGCCTGTCGACACTGGCATTGTGTTTTGTCGCGCTGACCTCGACCCTGTGGTGCAGATTCCTGCCCGCGCGGAAAACGTCGGTGAAACCACTATGTCGACGACGCTGATCAACGGCGACGTCAAAGTGGACACGGTAGAGCACTTGCTCTCGGCCATGGCTGGCCTGGGCATCGATAACGCCTACGTCGAGCTCTCCGCGTCCGAAGTCCCGATCATGGACGGTAGCGCAGGACCTTTCGTATTCCTGATTCAATCGGCAGGCCTGGAAGAACAGGACGCCGCCAAGAAATTCATCCGCATCCTGCGTGAAGTGACAGTGGAAGACGGCGACAAGCGCGCCACTTTCGTCCCTTTCGAAGGGTTCAAGGTGAGCTTCGAGATCGATTTCGATCACCCGGTTTTCCGGGACCGCACCCAGAGTGCAAGCGTGGACTTTTCCAGCACTTCGTTCGTAAAAGAAGTCAGCCGCGCCCGTACTTTCGGTTTCATGAGTGACATCGAGTACCTGCGCAAGCACAACCTCGCACTCGGCGGCAGCGTTGAAAACGCGATCGTGGTCGATGCCGATGGCGTACTGAACGAAGACGGCCTTCGCTATGAAGACGAATTCGTGAAGCACAAGATCCTCGATGCAATTGGCGACCTGTACCTGCTGGGCAATAGCCTGATTGGTGAGTTCAAGGGCTTCAAGTCCGGCCACGCACTGAACAACCAGCTGCTGCGCAAGTTGATTGAGCAGACAGATGCCTGGGAAGTCGTGACGTTCGAAGACGCCAGCACCGCACCAATCTCTTACATGCGCCCGGTTGCGGCAGTGTAAGTAAAAAACCTCTCTAGTTTTTTGAAGGCCACCTTTGGGTGGCCTTTTTTTATGCCTGTTTTCAGGACGCCACCACCACCCGGTTCCGCCCACCTTCCTTGGCCTGATACAGCGCCTTGTCCGCTGCAAACAACAGCTGCTCCAGACTGATTTCGCTGGACGCTGTCCAGGTACTGATACCGATGCTCACCGTCATCGGCACTTCATCTCCGTCCAGGCGCGGCAACTGTTCTACCGCCGCCCGTACATGCTCGGCAATCTGTTGCGCGCCGACACTGTCGGTTTCGGCCAGGATCACCGAGAACTCTTCACCGCCATAACGCGCCACCAGGTCTGCCGGGCGTCGCACATTGGCGGAAATTACCTTGGCCAGTTCGCGCAGCGCCTGATCCCCGCCTTGATGGCCATGCCGGTCGTTGAACGCCTTGAAGTGATCGGCATCGATCATCAGCAGCGACAACGCTTTACCCGAGCGCTGGGCACGAAACCACTCGTGTCGCAGCGCCTGATCGAGCATCCGCCGGTTGGCGACGCCGGTCAGGGCATCGGTGGCCGCCAGTTGCGCCAGTTCATGTTCGGCCCGTTGCCGCAGGCGCAGCTCCCGGGCCAGCAGCCAGGTCAGCCACAACAGGCCGAGACAGAGCACACCGGTGGCACCGCTGATCAGAATTGCCGTGCGCTTCCACGCGCCGAACACTTCATCGCTTGATAGCGCAACGATTACCGTCAGCGGCAGGTTGCCGACCTGAGAATAGGTGTACAGCCGTTGCTGATGATCCATGCTCGAAATGCTATTGAAACTGCCATTGCCGCTACGGTCGCGCAGAATCCGCACCACATTGGGACGGGCGGCAAAACTCTTGCCGATCGAATCGCTTTGCAGATAGGGCTTCTGGGCCAGCAGGATGCCGTCGTTGTTGATGATGTTCAGCGTGCTGTCGACGCCGATGTCGAGGCTGTTGAACAACTGGTCGAAGTAATCGAGCTTCATCGAAGCGACCGCCACGCCCAGGAACTCGCCAGTGTCCGAAGAGATGCGTCGGCTGAAACTGATGCGCCACTGGTTGGCGTCGTCGCAGTCGCAACGTGGTTTGAACGGCCGGCTGATGAACATGCCGGTGTCGCGTTTGAAAGCGTGGGCAAGGAAGTAGTCGCGGTCGGCGAAATTGCCCGGCAGCGGGTCGATCCGCGAGGAGTCGGCGATGACCTCGCCATGCTTGTCGAGCAGCAGAATGTCGCCCTTGAAACGCGCCGTCGTCGAGCGGTCGAACAGCGCCAGGTGGCGTATCTGCGGTGACACGCTTTTCAGGTCCTCACGCTGGGCGGCGGCGATCAGACCTTGCAGGGTCAGGTCGTACAGTTCGACGGTACGCAGTACATCGGCATCGATCAGTTGGGCGATGGTGGTGGCGCTGCGTGTCGCCGATTCCTGAGCGTTGGCGTGCTCACGAATCAGCAGAAAAGTAACAATGCACACAATCGCGATGACGCTCAGCAGACTGCCGAAGATCAGCAGCAGCTCGGGACGTCCGGTCTTGCCCGCAGCGGGTGGGGTACGGCTCGCGATCATGGTGGGTTATCGGTGATGGATACTTCTAAGAGTAGGCCTGTGGATAACAATGTGGGAGCGAGCCTGCTCGCGATAGCGGTGAATCAGTCAGCATTCCTGTTACTGACACTCCGTTATCGCGAGCAGGCTCGCTCCCACAGTGTAAGTGACCTGCCTGCTCAGGCAGGCCACCCTCAGCTTAGCGCCGATCTTAGAAGACGTTGATCGGGTAGTCGATGATCACGCGGTATTCATCTGTGTCGGTGTCCAGCGCGCCGTAACCGTTGCCGCCACGGTTGGTAGCCCATTGCAGGCGTACCGCCAGGTCTTTGGCCTGACCGCTCTGCACCACGTATTTGAGATCGATGTCGCGTTCCCAGTGTTTGGCGTTGCGGCCTTCGGCGCTGTACCACGAGGCGTAGCCTTTGCTGTCCGGGTCGACCTTGGTCAGGTCCAGCGTGCCGCGCGAGTAAGACACCGCCGAAGTCAGGCCCGGCAGGCCCAGACCTGCGAAGTCGTAGGCGTACTTGAGTTTCCACGAGCGTTCGTTCGGGCCGTTGAAGTCCGAGTACTGCTGGGAGTTGTCGAGGTAAACGCTGTCACCCTGGCTGATGTAATCGAACGGCGTGTTGCCGTTGACCCGCTGATACGCGGCGGTGACGCTGTGGCTGCCGATGCCGACGGTGAAATGCAGGCTGTAGGTGTTGTTGTCGATGTTGCCCAGCAACGCGTCGCCGGTGTCCTGCGTGTGATAGAAGTGCAGGCCCGGATTAAGGGTCACCAGGTTGTTCAGCGCCCAAGTGTAGTCGAGGTCGTAGTAGTACTGGTTCCAGATGTCCTTGAGTTCGGCAGCGTACAGATTACTGGTCAAACCTTCGACACCGCTCCAGGCCACGCCGGCCCAGTTCAAATGCTGGCTGTTATCGCCGTCGGCGAGGGTGCCATAAGAGGTGCCGATACGCTTGTGGCCGCTCTGGTTATACGGCTTGGTGAAACTGGCCTGGCCGCCTTCGATCATCCAACCGTCGAAGCTGTGGTTGGTCAGGCTGACGCCGCGGAAGGTCTGCGGCAGCATGCGGCTTTCACCGCCGGCGATCACCGGGTTGGTGAGGAACAGGTCACCGGCCTTCAGTTCGGTATCGAATGCGCGCATTTTCAAAGTGCCGCCCGCCGTGGAGAACGAGCCCGGCGCCTTTCCGTTGCCGTCGCTGACCGGCAAGATGCTGGAGTTGTCCGTACCGCCACCGCCATCAAGTTTCAGACCGAGCATTGCGTGGGCATCGATGCCGAATCCGACTGTGCCTTCGGTGTAGCCCGACTGGAATTTGCCGAGGAAACCCTGGCCCCACTCGATGTTGTCGTCCGCCTGCTGCATGCGGTTGCGATTCATGTAGTAGTTGCGGGCGTTGAGGTTGAGGCTCGAGCCTTCGACGAAGCCTTCTTTCTCGGGTTCGGCGGCGTGGGCGGCGGGGGCAATCGTTGCGGCAATTGCAATGAACAGCGGGGTGAAGCGGACTGGGTAACGCACTTGCGGTAAAGCTCCTTGGGTCAACTGACACTTCATTGTTTTGAGGTGCGGGATGTTTCTAATTGTAAGAGACGAAGCAGACCGCTTGCACACCACAACGAAAAAAGGCCGCTGAAAGTCAGCGGCCTGGAAGGACGACGGTTGAACGGGAAGAGCCAAACAACCGCGTCGAGGGAAACGTTGCGCGGTGCGTGACTCAGCTGTCTTTCTCGGATGCCTGAGCCTGGGAAGTTGCAGCCTGAGGGGCTTGCGTGGCGTCTTGGGCCTTGGCCATCACGTCTGCCTGATACTGCTCGAATGCCTGGGCGCGAGCGGCGTTTTGCGCTACGAACGACTGCGATTCTTCAGCCATCGCCATCGGCGACAGGATCAATGAGGACAAAACGAAAGCGCTGGCAATACCCATACTGTTGGACATCTTGAAAACCTTCTTGCTTGGCAAGTGCTGTTTGGTGCGGGCAAAGATAAGGTTGCCGGGCGTTGGGAAACAGCGTGATTTTCATAAATGACTGTTGCGTGTTAGGTAAAAGTCGGGATTTGCGTTGTATCTAAGGGCCTACCCCCTCACCCCAGCCCTCTCCCCCCAAGGGGGCGAGGGGGAAAGGGAGCAGATTGGGGGCTTTTCAAAGCCTGAGATCGGCTCGGTAGTTCAGGTCGATGTAACTCGAAACGACAACTCGGTCAGTCCCCTCTCCCCCCGGGAGAGGGTTAGGGTGAGGGGCTTTCAGACCGGAAGATGAATACCAAAAGTGTTCATCCCCCGATCACTGCGCACGAACACATCACCACCATGCATGAGCGCAATCGCCTTGACGATCGCCAACCCCAACCCATGGTTATTTCCACTGTTACTGCGCGACGCATCCACCCGATAAAACCGCTCGAACAATCGAGGCAAATGCTCGCTGGCAATCGGCGCGCCGGGGTTGGCCACGCCGATACTGACCTGATGTTCCTCGACCGTGATCTGCACGTCGATCACCTGTCCCGGCGCGGTGTGCTGCACCGCATTGCTCAGCAGATTGATCAACGCCCGGCGCAGATGGGCGATCTCGATCTGTACCTGCGCGTCGCCGCTCACCCGAACCTGTACCTGTGCATCCTCGAGGATGAAGTCGAGGTATTCGAGGGTAGTCGCCACTTCATCGGCAAGTGATGTCGAGGTCAGTTTGGTGGCCTTGCTGCCCTGATCGGCACTGGCCAGAAACAGCATGTCGTTGATGATCGAGCGCAGGCGCTCCAGCTCTTCGAGATTGGATTGCAGCACTTCGAAATAATGTTCGGCAGAGCGCCCGCGAGTGAGGGCAACCTGAGTCTGGCCGATCAGGTTGGTCAACGGCGAGCGCAGTTCATGGGCCACGTCGGCGTTGAACGATTCCAGCCGCGAGTAGGCTTGTTCAACCCGTTCCAGCGTCGAGTTGAACGAGTCGACGAACTGTTCCAGCTCCGGCGGCAATGGCGACAGACGCAGGCGTCCGGCCCGCAGCGGCGGGGCCAGGCGCTGGGCTTCGTGGGACAGTTTGATCAGCGGTTGGAGGCCGATTCGCGCCACCCAGTAACCCAAAGCCGAGGCCAGCAGCACGCCGATCACCGCCAGACTGACAAGTGCGATCAGCAGCTGATGCTGGGTCTGGTGAAAGGTCTCGGTGTCGATGCCGATCATGAAGCGCAGCGGCGGGCGCTGATCCTTGGCCGGGAGTTCGGTCAGCAGCACTTTCAGCGGATAGGGATGGTCGGGCAGTTGCAGGTCGCGCATGCCCAGCGGGCCTTGGGCAAACCCACGGATCAAGGTATCCGGCTCGCCGAATTCATACTCAGGATTGCCGCTCACCACCCAAAAGTGGATGCGCTTGTCTTCTTCGCCGAGCAGCTTGAGCTTGGCATTGATCTTCACCCAATGCTCGGGCGTACCGTAACGATTGAGCGCTGATTCAAGCACGCTATAACGCGCATCGAGTTCCGCTTCCGGCAGCAGGCCCAGGCCTTTGTCCACTTGTTGATACAGCGCGCCGCCGATCAACAGGAACACCAGCAGCGCCACCAGTGTGAACATGCCGCTCAAGCGCAGGGCGATGGAGTTACTGGACACCACGGCTCTCCAGCACATAACCCATGCCACGGATGGTGTGCAGCAGTTTCTCGTCGAACGGCCCGTCAAGCTTGGCCCGCAGACGCTTGATCGCGACTTCGACGACGTTGGCGTCGCTGTCGAAATTGATGTCCCAGACCATCTCGGCAATCGCGGTTTTCGACAGGATTTCGCCCTGACGCCGGGCCAGCACGCTGAGCAGCGAAAACTCCTTCGCGGTCAGGTCCAGTCGGGTGCCGGCGCGGGTGGCCTTGCGACTGATCAGATCGATCCACAGGTCGGCGATGCTCACCTGCACCGGTTCATGGCCGCCGCTGCGGCGGGTCAGCGCTTGCAGGCGCGCCACCAGTTCGAGGAAGGAAAACGGTTTGCCGAGGTAATCGTCGGCGCCGTCGCGCAAACCACGGATCCGGTCTTCGACCCGCTCGCGGGCGGTTAGCATGATCACTGGCGTCTGCTTGCGTGCACGCAAGGCTCGCAGCACACCGAAGCCGTCGAGACCCGGCAGCATCACGTCGAGGACGATCACCGCGTAGTCACTTTCCAGCGCCAGGTGCAGGCCCTCGATGCCGTCGCGGGCCAGATCCACGGTGTAACCCTGCTCCGTCAAGCCTCGGTGCAGGTAGTCCGCGGTTTTCTCTTCGTCTTCGATAATCAGAACGCGCATGACCCGCCTCAGTCTGTCGTTGCCAGCGCCGCGACGGGCGATGGTTTGGGCTTGTGGAACAGCCGCTCAAGCCACAAGTATATGACCGGTGTGGTGAACAGCGTCAGCATCTGGCTGACCAGCAAGCCGCCCACGACCGCGATCCCCAGCGGCTGGCGCAGTTCGGCACCGGTGCCGTAACCGAGCATCAGCGGCAGGGCGCCGAGCAGGGCGGCGAGGGTGGTCATGATGATCGGCCTGAACCGCGTGATACACGCTTCGAAAATGGCGTCCTGCGGCGATAGCCCGCGATTGCGTTGCGCTTCGAGGGCGAAGTCGATCATCAGGATGCCGTTCTTCTTCACGATACCGATCAGCAACACCAGCCCGATCAGCGCCATGATCGAAAAGTCCTGGCCGCAGATCCACAGCATGATCACCGCGCCCAGGCCTGCTGCCGGCAAGGTCGAGATGATCGTCAGCGGATGGACGAAGCTTTCATAAAGCACTCCGAGAATGATGTACACCGCTACCAGCGCCGCCAGAATCAGCCACGGCTGGCTGGCCAGGGAACTCTGGAATGCCTGCGCCGCCCCCTGGAAGTTGCCGCTGATCGCGGTCGGCATGCCGATCTCGGCCTTGGCCTGATTGAGCAGGATTACCGCGTCACCCAACGCCACGCCGGGCGCCAGGTTGAACGACAGGTTGGCGGCCGGGAACATGCCGTCGTGGGCAATCGACAGAGGGCCGATGGTCGGTGCGTCGAACCGGGCCAGCGCCGACAGCGGCACCATTTCCCCGCTCAACGGTGAGCGCAGGTAGAAATAGTTGAGGCTTTCGGCCTTGCCGCGCTGCGCGGTGTCTAGTTCCAGAATCACGTTGTACTGGTTGACCTGGGTCTGGAACTCGTTGATCTGCCGTTGCCCGAACGCGTCGTACAGCGCCTCGTCGACATCGCTGGCGGTCAGGCCGAAGCGCGCGGCGGCACTGCGGTCGATGCTGATGTGAGTGATGCTGCCGCCCAGTTGCAGGTCGTTGGAAATGTCGCGGAACGCCGGGTTGCTGCGCAGTTTTTCGGTCAGTTTCTGGGTCCAGGTGGCGAGTGTCGGCCCGTCATTGCTCTTGAGCACATATTGATACTGCGCTCGGCTCGGGCCGGAGCTGAGGTTGATGTCCTGGCCGGCGCGCAGGTAAAGCACGATACCGGGGACTTTCATCAGTTGCGGACGGATGCGGTCGATGAACTGGCTGGCCGAGACGTCGCGATCACCGCGTTTTTTCAGGGCAATCCAGAAGCGGCCGTTGGCGATGGTCTGGTTGCTGCCGGACACACCCACAGAATGTGAAAACGCCTGGACGGCCGGGTCGGCGGCGACGATTTCGGCCATCGCCAGGTGTTTTTTCACCATGTCGCTGTAGGAGATGTCCGCAGCGGCTTCGGTGGTGCCGAGGACGAAACCGGTGTCCTGCACCGGGAAGAACCCTTTGGGGATAAAGATGTAACCGCCGATAGCCATCGCGACCGAGATACCGAATACGCCGATCATCAGTTTCTGGTGGGCGAGTGCGCGGCGCAGGCCTTTTTCGTACCAGCCGAGCAGGCGCTCGCTGAACCCCGGTTTGTCATGGGCATGATGCACTGGTTTGCGCATGAACAGCGCGGCGAGCGTCGGCGCCAGAGTCAGCGACACCACCACGGAAATCATGATGGTCGAGGTGGCCGTCAGGGCGAACTCCTTGAACAAGCGCCCGACCACACCGCCCATGAACAGCAGCGGAATGAACGCCGCCACCAGCGAGAAACTGATCGAGACCACGGTGAAACCGATCTCGCCAGCGCCCTTGACCGCCGCTTCGCGCATGCTGTCGCCGGCTTCCAGGTGGCGGTGAATGTTTTCCACCACCACGATCGCATCGTCGACCACGAATCCGACCGCCACCACGATGGCAACGAGGGTCAGGTTGTTCAGGCTGAAACCGAGCAAGTACATCAAGGCGAAACTGGCGGTCAGCGACACACCGAGCACCGCCGATACAATCATCGTCGCCGACAACTGGCGCAGGAACAGCGCCATCACCGCCACCACCAGCAGAATCGCGATCAGCAGGGTGATTTCCACTTCATGCAGGGAGGCGCGAATGGTCTGGGTGCGGTCGATCAACACCTTGACCTGCACCGAGGCCGGCAGCATGGCTTCGAGGCCGGGCAGGGCGGCTTGAATGCGGTCCACGGTCTCGACGATGTTGGCCCCCGGCTGGCGGGAGATCACCAGGTTCACCCCCGGTTGATCGCCGGCCCAGGCTTGCACGTAGGCATCTTCCGAACCGTTGACGACTTTGGCGACATCTTTCAGGTGAACCGGGGCGCCATCCTTGTAGGAAACGATGAGCTGGCTGTATTCCTCAGGGTGGAACAACTGGTCATTGGTCGACAGCGTGGAAATGCTCGATTCGCCGTACAGCGCACCTTTGGCAAGGTTGAGGCTGGTCTGCTGGATCGCCAGACGAATGTCGGCGAGGGTCAGGCCGATAGCCGCCAGTTTGTCCGCCGAGGCCTGTACGCGAATAGCCGGACGTTGCTGACCGGTGATGTTGATCTGGCCTACGCCATCGATCTGACTGATCTGACGGGCCAGCAGGGTTTCCACCAGGTCACTGAGTTCAGTGCCGGGCATTTGCGTGGAGCTGACGCTGAGGATCAACACCGGGCTGTCGGCCGGGTTGACCTTCTTCCAGGTCGGCAGGGTCGGCATGTCTTTCGGCAGTTTGCCGGCGGCGGTGTTGATCGCGGCCTGCACTTCCTGGGCGGCGGTGTCGATGCTCTTGTCGAGGGTGAATTGCAGGGTCAGCAGGCTGGAGCCCAAAGCGCTGCTGGAGGTCATCTGGGTCATGCCGGGGATGGCGCTGAATTGCACCTCCAGCGGCGTGGCCACGGAGGATGCCATGGTGTCGGGGCTGGCGCCGGGCAGTTGTGCGGAGACCTGGATCGTCGGAAATTCTGCTTCCGGCAATGGGGCAATCGGCAGACGCGGGAAGGCAATCACTCCGACCAGCACCAGCGCGATGGTCAGCAGAATCGTCGCCACCGGATGGTCGATGCACCAGGTCGAAACGCCTTTGTGCTGCTTCATGGCTTGGGCTCCGCTTGCACCACCTGCGGTGGTTCGCTCATGACCTGCACAGTCGAACCTGGTTTGAGTCGCGACTGGCCATCACTGACCAATACGTCGCCGGGTTTCACGCCTTTGATGATGTCCTGGCCGCTGCCCTGGTAAACCATTTGCACCTGCACGGCTTCAACCTTGTCGCCGTTGACCCGGTACACGAAGTGTTGATCCAGACCCCGTTGTACGACGGTGGGCGGGACAACCAGCGCATCTTTATCCAGCGCCGTCTGAATCTTTACCGTCACCAGCAGGCCGGGCCAGAGCTTCTGGTTGGGGTTATCGAATTCGGCCTTGGCGCGGATGGTGCCGGTGTTGGTGTTGATCTGATTGTCGATCAGGGTCAGGTGACCTTCGCCGAGCAGGTTGCTGGTTTCACCGTCGGTGTCGGCGCCGATGTAGGCCTTGACCTGCGCGCGCTGCGGGTCGTTGATCAGGCCCTGCAGGGTCGGCAGCATTTGCTGGGGCAGGGAAAACTCGACGGCGATCGGGTCGATCTGGGTCACGGTGAACAGACCCTGAGTGTCGGTCATGCGCAGGAAGTTGCCTTCGTCGACCGTGCGAATCCCGACGCGACCGGTGACCGGGGAGCGAATCTGGGTGTAGGAAAGCTGTACCTGTGCCGCGTCGATCGAGGCTTGATTGCCCTGGGCGGTGGCCTTGAGCTGGTTGACCAGGGCCTGTTGCTGGTCGTAGGTCTGCTTCGATACGCCGTCGTCGACGCTGAGCAGTTTGTAGCGCTTGAGGTTGACCAGCGCCACTTGCAGTTGCGCCTGGCTTTCGCCCAGTTGCGCCCGGGCCTGGTCGAGGCTGGCGCGGATTGAGCGGTCGTCGATGGTGGCGAGCAGGTCGCCCTGTTTGACCAATTGACCCTCTTTGACCAGGAGTTTGGTGAGGATGCCGTCGATCTGTGGGCGTACCACCACGCTGTGGAGTGAGAGCACCGAGCCGATGCCGCTGGTGTAGCGGGGGACGTCTTTTTCGCTGACGGCGACGACCCTGACCGGGATGGCGGTGGGGGCGGCGAGTTTGGCCGGAGCGGGTTTGTATGCGTACCACAGGCCGGCGGCTGCGAGGGCGATCAGCAGGGTGGTGAGCAGGGCCTTTTTCTTCTGGATTTGCATGCTTGTGGGGCGCCAGGGGGACGGGGTTTGGGCAGGTTGGTTCTTTATAAACTTGTTTGGGGGTCAGGAGGGTGACGGCTAGCTGTCGGCGCTGTCAGTTTCGGCTTTTGGCTTGGCGGCCTTTGGGCCGACCATGCTCTTGGGGTTATGGGTGTATATCCGTTTTTTCGGGTGTTGCGGTTGGCGGTTTCGCCCTTACGGCGAGTCCCTTTTTCAAACGCCAAAAAGGAACCAAAAGGCTTGGCCCCGGCGTTCGGCGCCTCGCTGTGGCTCGGCGTTCCTTCGTTCCGGGATTCATCCGGGGGCATCGCCTCCGGTTTGCTTCGCTGCACCTCCTCTCGATGTGTTTGGCTTCGCCAAACGGCGCTACGCGCCCACCCCCGGATAAATCCCTCCACTCAGCCTTCCGATGGGGCCGGTACGTCAAGAGCGGTACTCGAGCTAACGCTCATTGTTTTGAGTGGTGAAGAGCGGGGTGGTGGTGGTGGTGGTGGTGGTGGTGGTGGTGGTGGTGGTGGTGGTGGTGGTGGTTTCTCAGCAATGCGGTTTTGAAAGTGTGATTCACCTTTCATATTTGTCTTGGCGATCTTTGGATTTCCTTCTTTCCCGGTTCCTGCCATCTACGCTCCTAAAGATCCGCCCCCACCAGCGGATACACGTTGTACAGCCCTGACACCATTGGGGTGGGTCTTTCGGGAGTGTCTTTGCCATGAAGTTGAATATTGCTATATCGGCTGGGCTTGTTTGGCTTCCGCTTTGTGTCTTTGCCGCGCCGCAGACGAGTTCAGGTGAGATCCGGTTCAGTGGGCGGATTGTCGATTCCGGTTGTGAGGTGGGGCGTGTCGGGGCTTTGGGTTCGAAGGAGTCGCGACACGTTGAGGTCAAGCCTGGCGTGACACTTGATGTCGATACCTATCGCAATGCATGCAGCCATGAGGCGTTGCCGTTGTCGTTGTCTTATGAGGCGCTGAAGACTTCGAGCGACAAGGGCATTGTCACCATCAGTTATCTGTAGGCCGTTCGGCGTGCGGTGCAAATCTTCAGGTACCGATGCAGGGCGCGCAGGTATACTGCGCGCCTTCGCGGCTCACTGTTCGGGCCCGACTTTTTGCTTTGCGGAGCTTTTATGACTTCCCCGACCCAACCGCCAGTTGATGACGCTATCAGCGACGTCACGGCCGAGCATGCTGAAACCAGCGACACCAAAGCCAAGATCCCGGCCTTCAAGTTTCCGTTCAAGCCAGGTGACCTGGCGGCTGCCAAAGCGGCCAAGCAGCCGCAGTTCAAAGGCAAGGACGGTGACCGTCATGCCAAGATCCCGGGCGCGGCACCGTCGGGCACGCGTCGTTCGATGGGCAAGCGCTGATTCAATCCCTCCTCGGCCATCGCTGCGATTTTCGATCACAGTGATGGCTAAGTGCTCAGTTCCTGAGCCAGATCAACGTTTGACCAGTTAGTGCGCTTAGAGTCAGCAGCCCTGCCGACTCTTTCCAATAAAACGAGCGCGCTTTCCATGAAGATCAATCTCCCGGTGACCGGACGCAATGTCGATGTTGCGCCGGATGCGAACATTCTCTCGACCACCGATCTGACCAGCGCGATCACCTACGCCAACGACGATTTCATCAAGATCAGCGGTTACAGCCGCGACGAGCTGCTGGGCACGCCGCATAACCTGTTGCGTCATCCGGACATGCCGGCGCAGGCGTTTGCCCATATGTGGCAGACGCTCAAGCGCGGGCGGTCGTGGATGGGGCTGGTGAAGAATCGTTGCAAGAACGGTGATCACTACTGGGTCAGTGCCTATGTCACGCCGGTCACGCAGAACGGTGCGGCGGTGGAGTTTCAGTCGGTGCGTACGCGGCCGGATGCGCGGCAGATCGCTGCGGCGGAGCGGGCGTATGCGCAGTTGCGCGAGGGGCGGGTGGCGCGGTGGCATAGGCTGCCGGTGTTGGGTTTGCGAGCGCGGATCATGGCGTTGACCAGTTCGGTGCTGGCGGTGGTGCTGGGGATTGAAGCCTGGTTGCGGCCGGAGTCCATGGGCATAGAAGCGGCTGCGCTGGTGGCCGGAAGTGGTGCGTGTGCCTTGGGCGTGGGCTGGTTATTGCGGCCACTGGAGCGTCTGACCGAGCGGGCGAGGGGGATTGCCGACAACCCGTTGAGCCAGGGGATTTATACCGGGCGGCGGGATCAGTTCGGGCAGATCGAGTTCGCCTTGCAGATGCTTGAAGCCCAGGTCGGCGCGGTGGTCGGGCGGATCGGCGATGCGTCGCAGCGGCTGGCCGGGCACGCAGCGCAACTGGTCGATCATTTGCACAGCAGTCATACCAGTACGCTGGCGCAGCAGGCGGAAACCGATCAGGTGGCGGCGGCGATTCATCAGATGGCTGCCAGTGTCGCCGAGGTCGCCAGCCATGCGCAGCAGGCGTCGGTGGCGGCTGATATGGCGGGGACGGAAACCCGTGAGGGGCATCTGCTGGTCGGCGAGAGTCGCAGCGCGGTCTTGCGACTGGCCGAAGAGTTGGGCAGGGCGACCGAGGTGATTCATCAGCTCGAAGGTCACAGCAGCGAGATTTCCGGAGTGCTGGAGGTGATTCGCAGCATCGCCGAGCAGACCAATCTGCTGGCGCTCAACGCCGCAATCGAAGCGGCGCGGGCGGGGGATGCCGGGCGCGGGTTTGCGGTGGTGGCCGATGAGGTGCGGGGGTTGGCCCAGCGCACTCAGCAGTCGACCAACGAGATTCAGCGGATGATCAGCACCCTGCAAAATGGCGCACGGGATGCGGTGCTGGTGATGCAGCAGAGCAGCGAGCATGTGGATAACAGTGTTGAACAGGCCCAGCGCGCGGCCCGGGCCTTGGACGGGATCAGTGGCCGGGTCGAGCAGATCACCGAGATGAGTCTGCAGATTGCTGCCGCAGTCGAAGAGCAAAGCGCGGTGAGCGAGGACATCAACCGCAACATCGTCAGTATTCGTACGGCGTGTGAATTGACGGTGGATGAAGGCCGCCAGAGCCAGCTCAACTCACAGGACGTGGCGGGGCTGGCGGGGGATTTGCGCTCGCTGGCGCGGGAGTTCTGGGCGCGGCGGCAGGGATCCTAGGCCGCGCGCAGGGAAATGAACGCGTAAGTCTGCGGCGGCTCGGTGACCACTTGTGCACCCGCCGCCAGCACTTGCCCGGCGACATCATCACCGGACAGATGAAACTGCCATTCACTGGACACTTCGCTCAATGGTTGCGCTGTCACCTGATCAATCACCGAAGCAAAAACACTCATATCCGGCAGGTAGGCAGTGAACCCGTCGCCCTTGAGCGCCGTGGTGCGGATGCCGAGCAGTCCGCAAATTGCATCCTTGGTCCGGATGTCGTCGCGATCCGCCTGACGGGAGCGCTGGATCAGCGTCACCAGTTCCTGATCCACCAGTTCTCCACCGACAATCAGCTCCGGCCCTTGGTCCCACGATTCCGGCGGGCAATCCTTGGCGGCAGGGTTCAGCGCAATGTGCGGATTGATTTCGGCGGGATAGATACGGCACACCAGCGGCCGGCGCTCGTAGATGCGGCACAGCTTGTCTTCGTCAAGATTCCGGCAGGGCCCGACGTTGTAGGCGGCGAAGGTGATCGCCACATGGGCGTCGGAGTTTCCGCTGCGCACTAACGCCGAGCGGCGCTGCGCGTGTTCGCGCTGTTGCACCGGCAGGCCCAGGCCGTTGGCGAGAAACGCCTCCACCAGCACGATCACCTGACCGCCGTCGGCTGCCCACATGCGGGCTTCGGCCAGCGTCAGGGGCACGTGGTGATCGGTGCAGCATTTGCCGCAACCTACGCAGGAAAACTTCGTATTCATTGAACGGGCAATCTTCAATCAGGGTGTGAAGCGGCGACGTAAAGCCGCCACGCAGGACTGGGTTGAAGCAAGTTGTGCGCCATTCAATCAGGGCTTGGTGGTCGGGCGGATCGAGTCCCATTCGGTGACAAACGCGGTTTTCGACTTTTTGTTGTACAGACACAGCTCGGTGCCTTGCTGGCCCTTCATGTGTTTTTGCGGGTACTGGCCTTGCAGCAACAGGGCGGTGTAGCCGACGCGGTCATCGAATTGCGCGGCGTTACCGACCGGTTTGGCGTCTTTCAGGCCGCTGGCCTTGGTGCAACTGGCGAGCACGGCTTTGTCATAGGCGGCCCAGGCGTCGGGGCTGGAGGCGTGGGCCAACGGGGCGATGAGGCAAAGTACGGAGAGGGCGAGGCGTTTCATGGTTCGGGCATCCTTGGGTTCAGTCCAGGATTGGAGTATGCCTGAGCGGGGAAAGTTGTCTTGAGGCCGTCATCGCGGGCAAGCCCGCTCCCACAGGGATTGATGGCGTATACAGATTTTGCAAACACCCGGAAACCTGTGGGAGCTGGCTTGCCAGCGATGGCGGTCTGTCAGTCCGGCACCAACTCCCGGCGGACCACATGCATTCCAGACCTTTCATACAAACTCTGCGCCCGATGGTTGTCTTCCAGCACCTTCAGATCGACAAACCCTTCGCGCCGATCCTGAAACGCCTTGAAGGCATGAAGCAGCAATGCCCGACCCAATCCACGACCTTGAGCGCGTGGATGTACCACCAGATTCTTGATGTAGGAACTGGTCCAGCATTGCGCCACACCGATGACGCCTTCGGCATCGCTGGCGATGAAGCACAGTGCCGGATCGTATTCCGGATCGTTTTCAAACTGCTGTTGCCAGACGTCCAGCGCCAGCACCCGGCCGCCACCTTCGCGGTAACCGATTTGCATCAGTTCATGCACAGCAGCGGCTTGTTCGGCGCTGTAAGTAGTGAGTTCGATGCCGTTCGGCCATTCGATGGCCGGCACGTCCTGGTTCAGGTCGCGCCGCATCAGAAAACAGAACGTCTCGCTCAAGACTCAGTGTCCGTGGGCGGCGACGTGTTTGGCCGCTTCGATCAGGCAGTGGGTCAGTTCTGGCGAGGAGAACTTGGTCAGCACCCCGTTCGCCCCGGCGAGCCGGGCCTTTTCGCTGTTCATCGCGCTGTCCAGCGAGGTGTGCAACAGCACGTAAAGGTGAGCGAAGTCCGGCGTCTCACGCAGGGTCCGGGTGAAGGCGTAGCCGTCCATCTCGGACATTTCGATGTCGGAGACGATCAGGTTGATTTGCTGCGCCGTGCCTTGCAGGTCCAGCAGGCAGTCGATGGCTTCCTTGGCGCTGCGGGCGGTGTGGCATTGCAGGCCGAGGTTGCGCAGGGTGTGCACCGATTGCTGGAGCGCCACCTGACTGTCGTCGACCACCAGAATCCGCGCGTTGCCCAGCACTTCGGCGTCTTCCATGCTCAGGTCGGTAGGAGCCATCTCGATCTGTGCCGGGGCGATGCTATGGATGACCTTTTCGATGTCCAGCACCTGCACCAGTGTGCCGTCGACCGAGGTCACGCCGGTGATGTAGGCACGCGAACCACCGGAGCCGAACGGAGGCGGTTTGATGTCGGTGGTCAGGCAATGCACGATCTTGCTCACCGCCTGCACGTGCAGACCCTGTTTCGAGCGGCTGACGTCGGTGACGATCAGGCAGCCGCCGTTCGGGTCTTCCAGCGGCCGCTCGCCGATGGCACGGCTCAGGTCGATCACCGACAGCGAAGCGCCGCGCAGGGTGGCGATGCCTTTGACGTGCGGGTGCGACTCCGGCAGCTTGGTCAGCGGCGGGCAGGGGATGATTTCACTGACTTTCAGCAGGTTGATCGCCATCAGCTTGCCGCTGCGCAAGGTAAACAGCAGAAGCGAAAGTGAATCTGCGCGGGCTTTGTTGGAAGACATAAAAACCTTCTGTGGAAAAAGGTGATGGGCGAGAGTGGAAATCGCCAGAAACTATTGATGCCGGGTTATCGGCGTCAAAAGGTTGGGCTTTAGGTTAGTTGTCGGGTGGCGTTGAGATCCAGAGCCCCTCACCCCAGCCCTCTCCCGGAGGGAGAGGGAGCCGACCGAGGTGTCTGGCGTTGTACATCGACCTGAATGACCGAGTCGATTATGGATTCAGTAAAGATCGTTCACGTCGGCGGATTTCTGCAATATCCCCCAATCAGTCCCCTCTCCCTCAGGGTGTATGTACCGGGGACATGGTGGACAGGTGTTCGGGGACATGGTGGACACTT